>CALMIC010000202.1 GCA_937864065.1 uncultured Cellvibrionales bacterium
ATGGTGGGCCCTGTTGGGATTGAACCAACGACCAAGCGATTATGAGTCGCCTGCTCTGACCGCTGAGCTAAGGGCCCCTGTTGGACTAACTTTTTACCTGTACTACCTCGGATCCTGTAATTATGAGTCGCCTGCTCTGACCAACTGAGCTATGGGCCCTTTAATGGATATCACTCGTCAATGAAGCCGCGCAGGTGATCGGAGCGCGTCGGGTGGCGCAGCTTGCGCAAAGCCTTGGCTTCGATCTGGCGGATGCGTTCACGCGTCACATCGAATTGCTTGCCCACTTCTTCCAGTGTGTGGTCGGTATTCATATCGATACCAAAACGCATGCGCAGCACCTTGGCCTCGCGAGCCGTCAAGCTTGACAGCACTTTGCGGGTAGCCTCGCGCAAACCTTCACTGGTCGCAGCCTCAATCGGCGACTGGATGGTGTTATCTTCAATAAAATCACCCAGATGGGAATCTTCATCATCGCCCACCGGGGTTTCCATCGAAATCGGTTCTTTCGCGATTTTCAGGACCTTGCGCACTTTGTCTTCCGGCATTTCCATGCGTTCGCCAAGCTCTTCCGGCGTCGGCTCACGACCCATTTCCTGCAACATCTGGCGCGAAATGCGGTTCAGCTTGTTGATCGTCTCGATCATGTGAACCGGGATACGGATAGTACGCGCCTGGTCAGCGATAGAACGGGTAATGGCCTGGCGGATCCACCAGGTAGCATACGTCGAAAACTTGTAGCCGCGACGGTATTCAAACTTGTCCACCGCTTTCATGAGGCCGATATTGCCTTCCTGGATCAGGTCCAGGAACTGCAAGCCGCGGTTGGTGTATTTCTTGGCAATCGAGATGACGAGACGCAGGTTGGCTTCTACCATCTCCTTTTTGGCGCGGCGCATACGGGCTTCGCCGAGGGAAAGACGACGATTTATTTCCTTGAGCGCAGACAGCGGCATGCCCATCCTTACCTCGATCTGGGCGAGTTTTTTCTGGCTGCGCTGGACATCCGGCTTGATATTTTCCAGGCGATCAACAATGCCCTGGTTCTTCTTCAGGCGCTGCTGGGAAGAGATCCACTTTTCGTTGGTCTCGTTGCCGGGAAATACTTCGATGAAATGCTTGCGATCCATACCGCCACGACGCACACAAAGCGCCATGATGTTGCGCTCCTCGGCGCGGATCTGCTGCAGGGTATCCCGCGCATCCTTGAGAATCGGGTCAAACTGGCGCGGCGTCAGTTTGAAAAACTTGAACACCTCGGCCAGCTCTTCCATTTCCTTCGCGCCCTGCTTGCTGTCCCTGCCATGCTTGGCGACATTCTTGCGCATCTTGTCGAACTGCTTTTTCAGATCACCGAAACGGATCCTGGCTTCCTCAGGATCAGGACCGGTGTCAACTTCGTCGGTCTCATCGCCACCTGATTCATCCTCTTCCTCATCATCCTTGACGGCAGCCTTGGCATTTTTCTTGGCGCCGATTTCAGGAATGGCCTCCTCATCATCCGCATCGGGAATCTCGGCAGGGGGCAACGTCTCGACAGGATCAAGATAGCCGCTGATGATGTCACTGAGCTTGCGCTCCTCTGTTGCCACCAAAGCATACTCATTCAGTACTGACTCAACAGCACCCGGCACATATGACAAGGCCGCCATCATCTCGCGGATGCCTTCCTCGATGCGTTTGGCAATCTCGATTTCACCCTCACGGGTCAGTAGTTCGACAGTACCCATCTCGCGCATGTACATGCGCACGGGGTCGGTAGTACGGCCCACTTCATTTTCGACAGCAGCAAGCGCGGCAGCGGCTTCTGCAACCGCTTCCTCATCAATCGCAGCCTCACCATCTACCATCAACAGGGCTTCAGCATCCGGTGCCATTTCAAACACACGAATACCCATGTCGTTGATCATCTGGATGATGTCCTCGACCTGGTCCGGATCAGAAATGTCTTCCGGCAGGTGATCGTTCACCTCGGCGTAGGTCAGGTAGCCCTGCTCCTTGCCGCGAGCGATCAGGTCCTTCAACCGGGATTGTTGCTTGACGATCTCAGACATAGGCTTATCCAGTGGCTACTTGGGCGGTGCTAAAGGGCGCGGATTATACCGGATGGTGGGGGCAACCCGCCAGATTGCAAGTCGGCGGACGGCTCAGCGCCGGCGGTGGCTGTCCTGCAACAGCCGGGTCAGGTCATGCTTTTCCAGCTCGGACAGGGGTTGCTGGCGCGACTTGGCTATCAGGCGCTCCAGCGGGGTTTCATGCTCGATAGTGGCCAGCAGGCGCGCCAGCACTTCCTGCAACTGGCGGGCAGCCAACAGCTCGCTGCCAATCAGGTGCTCCTTCCCTGCCAGGGCGTAGAGGCGCTCACCGCCCTCCTGCCCGTGCCGACCCTGCCATAGGCCAAGCAACCGGCTACGGCTGGCCCCGGGGTACTCCTGCAGCAGCTCCACCCACTGGACCAGATGGCGCAGAGCGGCATCCTCATCCGCCCCCTGCCGCAGCCGGGGCAAATCGGGAACGATCTGTTGGTGGAGATGAGGGTAGTGCAGCAACAAGTGCAAAAGCGATTCCGGCAGGCTGAGCTCGATGCGCGGCCCGGAGGCACTCTGGGAAGGTCTCGCTGGCTGCTGTACAACCACCTCCTGGCCAGTTCCAGAGCCGGTGACTTCAGGCTCATCGTCGCCCGCCATCACTGCCCTGGCATGCGCCACCGGTGCCGGTGAACGCTGCTCTACCCCCGCCGCCATCTGCTGCAGCGAAGGGACATCCAGCTGCGTTCGCAAGGAAAGGTCAATAAACATCTGTTGCCGGAAGGGGCCTTCAGGCAGGCGTACCAGCATAGGCAAGGCCCGGCTGACCAACCCGGCACGGCCTTCCGCAATATCGAGCTGCAAACCCTGGCCAGCCTGCTCGAACAGGTATTCCGACAAGGGCCGCGCCTTCTCCAGCTGGGTAGTGAACGACTCCAGCCCCCGCGCCCGGACATAACTGTCAGGATCATCACCCTCCGCCAGGAACAGGAAGCGCACCTGGCGCTGGTCCCTGAGGGCAGGCAACGAGACTTCCAGCGCCCTGGCTGCCGCCCGCCGCCCGGCCTCGTCCCCGTCAAAACAGAACACCACCTCGTTGGCATAACGGAAGGCCTTGTCGAGATGGGCCGTACCGGCCGCAGTACCCAGCGTGGCCACTGCACCGGCCAGGCCATACTGGGCCAGCGCCACCACATCCATATAGCCTTCTACAACCACAATGCGCGGCAAGTTGCCCTTGGCGCGGTTGGCCTCATACAGGCCGTACAGTTCACGCCCCTTGGAGAAAACCGGCGTTTCCGGCGAATTCAGGTACTTAGGCTTTTCATCACCCAGCACCCGACCACCAAAGGCTATCACGCGGCCGCGCAGGTCACGGATCGGGAACATGATGCGGTCGCGGAAGCGGTCATAGCGCCTGCCGGTGTCGTCGCGATCCACCAGCATGCCGCTATCGAGCAGGAGGGATTCCTGCCAGCCGGCCTGCAGCAAATGCTGCATGAGGTTGTCCCAGCCCGGAGGAGCATAACCTATGCCGTACTGTTCGATGACCGCCTCGGACAGCCCACGGCGCTGCAGGTATTCACGCGCGCGGCCCACAGAGGGATGGCGTTGCAGCTGCTGGCGGTAGTAATGGGCCGCCTGTTCCAGCAGGGCGCAGAGATCCTGCTGCTGGCGCTGTTGGCGCTGCTGCTGTTCATTCAGCTGCTCACGCGGCACTTCCATACCCTGGGATTGGGCCAGAGCCTCTACAGCACGCGGGAAATCGAGGTTTTCATAGGCCATCAGGAAGCCGATGGCATTGCCACCGGCACCACAGCCGAAGCAGTGGTAGAACTGCTTTTCCTGGCTGACACTGAACGACGGGGTCTTTTCTTCGTGAAAAGGGCAGCAGGCCATGTAGTTGCGCCCGCTCTTCTTCAAACGCACACGCCGGTCAATCACATCGACAATATCGACGCGAGCGAGCAGGTCATCGATGAACGATTGGGGAATCAGGCCAGCCATCGCAGGATCATACAGAAACAGCAAAAGCCGCGCACGAAACCGTGGGCGGCTTGGGCTTGTTCATACTGGGCTTTGCCCGACTTGACGCCGGGCAAGGGTAGATCAGTACAGGCGCTGCTGGCGACGGTTTTCCCGCGACAGCTTCTTCAGGTGGCGCTTGACGGCAGCGGCAGCCTTGCGCTTGCGCACGGAGGTCGGCTTCTCGTAGAACTCACGACGGCGGACTTCAGCCAGAACCCCGGCTTTTTCACATGAACGCTTGAAACGGCGCAGGGCAAGGTCAAACGGCTCGTTTTCTTTGATACGTACTGAGGGCATGTTCTCTTCCAACAGTGGATAGCTTGGCCTGCCAGTGGGCAGGGGCGCAGATTCTAGCCGCTGACCCCGCCCGAATGCAATCAGCTTATTCGGCCACGATCTCGTAACTGTGGCTCACCGCAGCCCCGGCCCGGCTGAACATGATGGAAGCGGAGCAATATTTCTCGGCCGACAGGTCAACAGCCCGCTTGACCTGAGCCTCCTTGAGGTCCTTGCCGGATACCACAAAATGGATACGGATGGCCGTGAAGACTGCCGGGATCTCGTCGGCACGTTCGGCTTCAAGGCGGGCCACGCAACCGGTTACCGCCTGGCGGGATTTTTTCAGGATGCTGACCACGTCAAAGGAAGCGCAGCCACCCATGCCCATCAGCAGCATTTCCATCGGGCGCGGGCCCAGGTTTCGGCCACCATGATCCGGCGGGCCATCCATGACCACACAATGACCACTGCCCGACTCGGCCAGGAACATCGCCTCACCTACCCATTTCACCTCTGCTTTCATGCCTGACCACCTGTCTTTGTGACGCCTGTCGAAGAACCGGCCAGCCACTGCGATGCTTGCTTGAAAACGGCACAACGGCTGGTTTACAGTCGGCCATTATCACAAACCCCCTGTGACAAAGCACGGGGCCACAACAAAACAGTTATCCTGCAAGCAGTTTGGCCGAGAACTGCAACAAGGGGGTTGGTTTGGTTTCCGTTTCATTGACACCGCAAATCCATGACGTCGATGCCTTCCTGGCGCACTGCCACCGCCGGCGCTATCCCGCCAAGAGCACCATCATCTATGCGGGCGACACCAGCGATGCGCTGTATTACATCATCAGCGGCTCGGTGACCGTACTGATCGAGGATGCTGACGGCCGGGAAATGATCGTCGCCTACCTCAATGCCGGTGATTTCTTCGGCGAGATGGGCCTGTTCGACGACAAGAACAGCCCCCGCAGCGCCTGGGTAAGGGCCAAGGGCCCGTGCGAAGTCGCGGAAATCAGTTACACCAAGTTCAATGAGATCAGCGACAAGCACCCGGAAATCCTGATCGCGATGGGCAAGCAACTGGCCAACCGGCTGCGCGCCACCACCCGCAAGGTCGGCGACCTGGCCTTCATGGATGTGACCGGCCGCGTGGCGCGTACGCTGCTCGACCTGTGCAAGGAACCCGATGCCCTGACCCACCCGGACGGCATGCAGATCCGCATCACCCGCCAGGAGATCGGCCGGATTGTCGGTTGCTCACGGGAAATGGTCGGCAGGGTTCTGAAGACACTGGAAGAACAGCATCTCATTTCTGTCAAAGGCAAGACGATCGTCGTCTTCGGCGCGCGCTGAAAACCGGGCAGCTGCCTAGCGATAGCCATCCGGGTTGTTGTGCTGCCAGCGCCAGCTGTCAGCCAGCATGGTCGCAAGATCGCGCTTCGCCACCCAACCCAATTCGGTTTTCGCTCGTGAAGCATCAGCCCAGCACGAGGCCACGTCGCCGTCGCGCCGCGGCATGATGCGGTAAGGCACGGCAACCCCATTGACCTGTTCAAAGGTCCGCACCATCTCCAGCACACTGTAGCCCTGGCCCGTACCGAGGTTCCAGGCGCGGCAGAAACCCTCCCCTTCAGGCAGCGTCTCGAGCTTCTGCAGCGCCTTCAGGTGACCATCGACCAGATCAAGCACGTGGATGTAATCGCGCACGCCGGTGCCGTCAGCGGTCGGGTAATCATTGCCGAACACCGGCAGCCATTCGCGGCGCCCAGCGGCGACCTGCGTCACGTACGGCAACAGGTTATTGGGTATCCCGCCAGGATCCTCCCCGATCATGCCGCTCTCATGTGCGCCCACAGGATTGAAATAGCGCAACAGTGCCACTTGCCAGCCATCCTGTGCGGTGGGCAGGCACAGGTCACCCAGCATCTGCTCGATCATCTGCTTGGTGCGACCATAGGGGTTATAGGCCGCCAGCGGCGCTTCCTCGTCGATCGGCATGCGCTCCGGGAAGCCATAAACAGTAGCAGATGAACTGAAAATCAGCCGTTTCACAGCGGCGCGCTCCATCGCCTGCAACAGGCTGATCGTGCCGAGCACATTGTTGTCGTAATAGAGCAACGGCTTCTTGCACGACTCACCGACGGCCTTGAGGCCGGCAAAATGCATGACTGCCGCAATGGGGTGATCGGCAAACAGGCGCCCCAGGGCTGCGGCATCACGGATGTCACCCTGGACAAAATGCAGGTCGCGGCCGGCGAGTTGCCGCACACGCTCCAGCGCCCGGGCGTGGCTGTTGCAAAGATTATCGATTGCGACGACGGCATACCCTGCCTGCAGCAGAGCCAGGCAAGCATGGCTGCCGATATAGCCGGCGCCGCCGGTGACCAGGATAGTGGCCGTCATTGTCGTAACCCCAGCATGTCAGAGCCGGGAATCATAACATTGCCCGGAAAAACCGTACGCTGCACGCAGGCCGGAATCAGGCTATTCTTGAAAGGATTCTGCAAAGGTAGATGCCATGAAACACAATCATTTCTTGCTGTTGCTGCTGGCGTGCCTCTCGCTGGCCGGTTGTGCCGACAAGCTGTCCGGTGATGTCTATACCCGCGAGGAAGCACGCAATCCCATGCAGGTGAGTTACGGCACGGTCGATGCGGTGCGACCTGTGGTACTGGAAGGCGACCGCAATGAATTCGGCCATGCTAGCGGCGCGATCATTGGCGGCGTGGCGGGGCATGCTGCTGGTAGCGGCAGTGGCCGGGATCTCGCCACTGCGGTGGGCGCAGTGGCAGGCGCGGTAGTCGGCGGCATGGCGCAGGAAAAAATGACGCGCGCGCAGGGCGCTGAAATCATCGTACACATGGACAACGGCTCGGCAATGGCGGTAGTGCAGGAAGTGGAAGATATCCGCGAGTTTGTCCCGGGCCAGCGCGTGCGTGTGATCAGTGGCAGCGGCAACACCCGCGTCGCGCCGCTGACACGGTTATACGAAAACGATCCCCGCTGAGGCATACCTGCAACATGCAGACCTGGCTGGTGGGCGGTGCTGTGCGGGATTCCCTACTGGGACTGTCGCCCAAGGAACGCGACTGGCTGGTAGTCGGTGCCACACCGGAGCAGATGCTTGCCAGTGGCTTCAGGCCCGTCGGCAAGGACTTCCCGGTGTTCCTGCATCCGGAAACCGGCGAGGAGTACGCCCTCGCCCGCACTGAACGGAAGACCGCGCCGGGTTACCACGGCTTTGTCTTCCATGCCGACCCTGGAGTGTCGCTGGAAAAAGACCTGTTGCGCCGCGACCTGACAATCAATGCGATGGCACAGGACGAACAGGGCAACATTATCGATCCATATCACGGGCGCAGCGACCTCGAGCAGAAATTACTGCGCCATGTTTCGCCCGCCTTTTGCGAAGATCCCGTCCGCATCTTGCGTGTTGCCCGGTTTGCCGCGCGTTACCACCACCTCGGCTTCCGCATTGCCGACGAAACCTTTCAGCTGATGCAGCAGATGGTGCATGACGGCGAAGTGGACGCACTGGTTCCCGAGCGCGTATGGCAGGAATGCGACCGGGCATTGGGCGAGGCAGACCCGCAGGTTTTCTTTGCCGTGTTGCGCGAATGCGGGGCACTCGCTGTCATTTTTCCGGAAATCGATGCGCTTTTCGGTGTACCACAGTCACCGCAACACCACCCGGAAATTGACACCGGCATCCACACACTGATGGTGCTGAAGCAATGCGCCCTGCTGACAGGGGATCGCCAGGCGCGGTTTGCCGCGCTGTGCCATGACCTCGGCAAGGCCTTGACGCCGCCAGAGCAATGGCCGCGCCACATCGGTCACGAGCAGAAAACCCGCCAACCACTTTCCCACCTCTGTGCACGACTGGGCGTACCGAATGAATACCGCGACCTCGCCCTGCATGTGGCCGCCTATCACACCCACTGCCATCGAGCACTGGAATTGCGCGCCAGCACAATTATCGAGCTTTTCGGGAAACTGGATCTTTTCCGCCGGCCGCTGCGGCTGGAACCATTCCTGCAAGCCTGCGAGGCAGACGCTAGAGGGCGTACTGGCTTCGAACAGCGTGAATACCCGCAAGCCGGGCTGTTGCGTGAAGCCTGGCAACTTTGTCAGGCTGTGAACAGTGGCAGCATCGACAACTCCCGCTTTCGCGGCAAGGCATTCGGCGAAGAATTAAACCGCTTGCGCATCGCCGCTGTCGCGCCCGTTGCACAACCTCCTTCAAGACAGCAGGAGCACCAGCCCAGATGACTGCCAGCGACCGCATTGACGCCAGCACGCCTCCACAGCAGCGCCCGGTGGCCGTGGTGACAGGCAGCGCGCAGCGCATCGGTGCAGCGATAGTCACAGCGCTGCACCACGCGGGCTACAATACCGTTATCCACTACCGGCAATCGCGCGAGCAGGCTGAAGCACTGGCCGCCACCCTCAATACCCTGCGCCCGGATTCTGCCGTTTGCCTGGCGGCGGATCTCAATGATGTCGGCGCGATCCGCCAGTTTGCCGTGCAGGCACAAGAACCGTGGGGGCGCATCGATGCATTGGTCAATAGCGCCTCCAGTTTTTTCCCGACACCGATCGGCCATATCAGCGAACAACAGTGGGATGACCTGGTCGGCAGCAACATGAAAGCGCCGTTTTTCCTGTCCCAGGCCCTGGCTGCCCCACTGGCCAGACAACAAGGTGCCATCGTCAACATCGCCGACATCTATGCCGAACGGCCGCTGGCTGAACACACTGTCTATTGCATGGCCAAGGCGGGCAACGTGATGCTGACCATGTCGCTGGCGCGTGAGCTGGCGCCACAAGTGCGCGTCAATGGCGTGGCACCGGGCGCCATACTCTGGCCGGGCCAGGGCGGCGCGGTGGACAGCATGGCGCAACAGCAAGTGCTCGCGAAAGTGCCGCTCGGCCGCACCGGGCGTGTGCAGGATATTGCGACTACCGTCCTGTTCCTGCTGCGCGATGCGCCTTACATCACTGGCCAGGTCATCGCGGTCGACGGCGGGCGCTCTGTGTCGTTCTAGCCCGGTTGCCCGCAAACAGCACAGTGCGGGTCGCGGCGTAATGCCAGCGAGCGCCATTCCATCACGCGAGCATCCAGCAGTAGCAAGCGCTCGTCGAGCGGCTCACCATAACCGGCGAGGATCTTCACGGCTTCCGCCGCCTGCATCGCCCCGATAATGCCGACCAGCGGCGCTAAAACACCGCTCTCGCTGCAAGTCAGATTTTCTTCCGGGTTGTCTTCACCATAAAGACAGGCATAGCAGGGACTACCCGCGTTGAGATTGAAGACCGCGACCTGGCCTTCGGCGCGGATAGCTGCACCGGACACCAGCGGCTTGCGATGTGCGACACAGGCACGGTTGATGGCCAGGCGCGTGGTGAAATTGTCCGAGCAATCGAGTACCACATCTGCCGCCGCCACGTGCACCAGCAGCTGCTCACCCTGCAAGCGTTGCTGCACGGCGTCTAAGCGCAAGGCAGGGTTGATGTCCTGCAACGTGGCCGACAATGACAATACCTTGGCCCTGCCAATATCGGCGGTGCCATGGCCAATCTGCCGCTGCAGGTTGCTGGCATCCACAACATCGTCGTCGGCCAGCACGATACTGCCAACACCACTCGCCGCCAGGTACATCGCTGCAGGGCAACCCAGCCCGCCAGCGCCCACCACCAGCACGCGCGCACGCTGCAGCCGCTCCTGCCCCTCGAGATCGAATCCCTCGAGCAGGATATGCCGGCTATAGCGCAGCAGTTGCGCGTCATCCATGCCGGCTTGCCTCCGGGGGATGCCAGTGAGCCACGGTGACGCGCTCGTTACCACCATAGTCGCGCACGGTATCCACGTTGTCGTAACCCAGTGCACGCAGCGTAGCGCGCAAGCGCTCGCCCTGCCCAAAGCCGTGCTCCAGTAACAACAAACCGCCATCGTTGAGGAAACCGCAAGCCTGCCGGGCAATCGCTTCCAGGTCGGCATAGCCCTCATCGGCGGCGACCAGTGCTGACAGCGGCTCGAAGCGCAAGTCACCCTGCGCCAGGTGCGGGTCATCTGCCGCGATGTACGGCGGGTTGCTGACAATCATGTCGAACTTGCCATCTGGCGCAGCTGTATGCGCCAGTACGGCATCAAACCAGTGGCTGCGGTAGACACTGAGATTCGGCAGGGCAAGCAGGCGGGCATTGAGCTGCGCAAGATCGACAGCATTCTGCTGGGCATCGACCGCATCCACCTGCCATTTGGGCCGTTCATGGGCCAATGCCAGCGCAATGGCACCGCAACCGGTGCCGAGGTCGATAACGTGCGCCTGTTCCTGCTGGCAACAGTGCAAGGCAGTCTCGACGAGGATTTCAGTATCCGGGCGCGGGATCAGCGTGCTGTCATTGACCTTGAGTACGAGAGACCAGAATTCGCGCTGGCCGAGGATATAGGCAACCGGCTCGCCCTCACAGCGGCGTTCGACATAATGGCAGAAGATGTCACGCGCCGTCTGGTCGATGTAGTGGTCGCCATAGGCATACAACCGGGCGCGGTCACACTCGAGCACGGCAGCCAGCAACACTTCGGCATCGCGGCGCGGGTCTTCACTGACTTCGCGCAGGTCTTCAGCAGCCAGCCGCAGGAAGTCCGCAATGTTGTGGGCAGCATGGCGCAGCACTAGTCACCCCCGAGTGCAGCCAGTTGGTCAGCCTGGTATTCATTGACCAGCGGCTGGACCACGGCATCAAGGCCACCTTGCAGGATTTCGTCCAGTGCATACAGCGTCAGGTTGATGCGATGGTCGGTCACGCGCCCCTGCGGGAAATTGTAGGTGCGGATGCGCTCGGAGCGGTCACCACTGCCGACCAGGTTGCGTCGTTCAGAGGCCTGTTGCTGCTGTTGTTGTTCAATCGCGCTGTTGTACAGTTTCGCTGCCAGCAGCGCCATGGCCCTGGCGCGGTTCTTGTGCTGGCTGCGCTCATCCTGGCATTCCACGACAATGCCTGTCGGCAAATGGGTGATGCGGATAGCAGAGTCGGTCTTGTTGACGTGCTGTCCGCCAGCACCGGAAGCGCGGAAGGTGTCGATGCGCAGGTCATTGCGGTCAATGTCTACCGCTTCCACCTCGTCCAGTTCCGGCAGGATGGCGACCGTGCAGGCCGAGGTATGGATACGGCCTTGCGCTTCGGTTTCCGGCACGCGCTGCACCCGGTGTGCGCCCGATTCGAATTTCAGTCTTGAATAGACGTCTGCCCCGGCAACCCTGGCAATGATTTCCTTGAAGCCGCCATGATCACCCGGTCGCTCACTGAGGATTTCCACGCGCCAGCCTCGCTGGTCAGCATAGCGGCTATACATGCGGAACAGGTCGCCGGCAAAAATCGCCGCCTCGTCGCCGCCGGTTCCGGCGCGAACTTCGAGGAAGATGTTGCGCCCGTCATTCGGGTCTTTCGGCAACAACAGCATCTGCAATTCCTGCTCCAGCTGCTGTTGCTGTTGTTGGGCTTCACGCAGCTCATCTTCCGCCATGGCTTTCAGGTCCGGATCAGCATCCTGCAGCAGGTCGCGCGCGGTGACGATATCAGCCAGCACCTGCTGGTAGCGGCGATAGGCATGCACCACCGGCTCCAGCTCGGCGAATTCGCGTGAGTACTGCCTGAACTTATCCTGGTTGGCAATGACGCCGGCATCGCCCAGCAGCGCCGCCAGTTCCTCATGGCGCTCTGACAAGGATTGCAGTTTTTGCAGCAGTGACGGTTTCATGCAGGGATCCAGCAGGCTCAGGCAACATTGTATCGTCGTTTGTCACAGCCCGGAATCATGGAATAATGCCGCAAAACCACGGTATCCCCGCATGCCTGCCCTGACACTGACTGCTACCGGACAGCTGCTAGCCAGACTCACCGCCTTCTCGATCGCCGCACTGGCGCTCTCACTGTTGTGGATGTCGCGCTACCAGCCTGTCGAGATGGACCTGGCGATGCTGCATTACTGTGCGTTCCTCATCAACGAAAAAGGATTGTTACTCTACCGCGACATTTTCGAGAACAACCTGCCGGGCCCGTTCCTGTTGCATGCCATGATTGGCAAGGCTTTCGGTTATGGCGCTGTGCCTGTGCGGCTACTGGATGGCTTGCTGCTGTTTGGCCTGGCTGCCTGCAGCTGGCAGATCCTGCGCCCGCTGTCCCTGGCAGCAGCTGTCACGGCACCCGCGCTGTTTGCCATCGTGTATTTTGCTGGCGGCACTACCGCAGCATTCCAGCGCGATTACATCGCCACCTTGCCACTGGCAGCAGCACTGGCACTGCTGTGCCGCAACACTGGCAAGCCATTGCGCGATGCACTGCTTGTCGGTGCACTCTGCGGCATAGCCTGCAGCCTGAAGCCGAATATGATTGTCATGGGGCCGGCATTTTTCTGGATATTGCTACAGCGCCTGCCTGGCAGTGTCACCACGCGTTCTGTGCAGCTGTTGCCGCTACTGGGCATTGGCTTCCTGCTGCTGTTTGCAATACCGCTTCTGTGGGCGCTGCGCCATGCCGACCTGGCCGAACTGGTGCACTTGTACCAAACCTACACGCCGGTCTACGTTTCAACGCGCACCGATCTTTTCCATTACGACAATGCCTGGCAGCAATGGCGGGATCTGCTGGCCATGCAGGCATCGCACCTGGGCCGCTTGTCGCTGATGGCCATACCAGGCCTGCTGTGGGCATGGCGACAGTGGCGCGGTGACGTCCAGGCCATGTGCCACTTGCGCTGCCTGGCCATTGCCCTGTTCGCGATAGCCTGGCACGAAATGGTGGCCGGCAAATTCTGGTTTGCGCACCTGCTGCCACCGTATTTCTTTGCCCTGTTGTGCTTTACCCTGCTGTTGACGCCAGCTGCCGCGGCTGCTGGCAACGCGGAGAAATCCCTGCGCATCCTGCTGGTGCTGCCTGTCGTGTTGCTGACTTTCCTGGCGGGGACATTATCCTGGCAACGACTGCACAATGCCGGCTATGACGCGGAGAATGCCCAAATCCGCTCGAAAAAAATCGCACGATACCTGCAGCAACACCTGCAGCCAGGCGACAAGGTGCAGGCGCTGGATGGCTCCGGCGATGGCCAGGGCAGCCTGCTGCTGGCAGGCGCCGTCACAGCGACACGTTTTGTCGAGGACATTCCGCTCTACCTGCAACCGCACTCACCGGTCACCCAGGGGTTCCGCAGGGAATTCATCGACACACTGACAGCAGATCCGCCAGCGTTCATCGTCTACATCCACAATTTTTTTCATCCTGCAGGTGGCAACCGGTTGCAGGAATTTACCGAGCTGGATAGCTTTATCAAGCAGTACTATGAAGTCGCAGTGCTGGAAGATGGCGAGTACACGATCTTCCGCCGCAGATGAGAAACAGGGATCAATCTTCCCAGTCAGCAGCACGACCGGCAGCGGATTGCCGCCCCAGTTGCTTGAGCATTTCCGTGGGATGGTGCAATAATTTGTTGGTGAGGTTGCGCGCCAGGTTGCGCACCACCTCGCCGGCATCCTCGCCGCGCGCGATCGCTTTCATCGCCCGCTCGATTTCCGCATCGCGCCAGGATTCCGCCTTCTGCCGGTATTCGACGATACTCGACGCTGCTTCTTGCTGGCGACGCTCCTGCTGGAAAGCGGCGACACCTTCCTCCACCAGCACCCGAGCTTCCTCGGCTGCCTGTTCCCGTGCGCGCAGGTTCTCGTCGATGACATCACGCAAGTCATCCACTGTATAGAGGTAGACATCCTCCAGCTCACCAACCTGTGCCTCGATATCACGCGGCACCGCGATATCCACCATGAACATCGGCTTGCGGCGCCGGCGCTTGAGTGCCTGTTCGACCGCGCCCTTGCCAAGCAGCGGCAGCTGGCTGGCGGTGGAAGAAATCACGATGTCGGCCTCGTGCAGTCGCGCCGGCATGTCACCGAGCAGGATCGCTTCTGCCTGTACCGACTCGGCCAGCAGCTGCGCCCGGTCCAGAGTGCGGTTGGCAATGATGATGCGGGCAATGCCCTGCTCGCGCAGGTGACGGGCCACCAGCTCGACAGTCTTGCCGGCACCCAGCAGCAGCGCAGTGCTCTGGCGCAGGTCGGCAAAGATCCGCTGCGCCAGCCGCACCGATGCGTAGGCCACGGAGACGGGATTGTGGCCGATGGCAGTCTCCGCCCTCACCCGCTTGGCCACCGCGAACACGCGCTGGAACGTCTGGTGCAAGGGACCACACAGTGTGCCCGCCTCCACGGCCTGGGCATACGCCGCTTTCATCTGGCCAAAAATCTGCGGCTCACCCAACACCAGCGAGTCGAGGCCGCTGGCCACCAGCATCAGGTGACGGGCTGCCGCCTCGTCGCGGTGCACATAGTGGCAGTGTTGCAACTCGTGCGGGTCCAGCCGCTGGAATGCCGCCAGCCAGGCCAGCACGGCATGCGCATCTGCGCCGCTGCCAGCATAGAGTTCGGTGCGATTGCAGGTGGACAGGATCACAGCGTCAGCCCCGCCAAGCTCAGCGCTGAGGGCACGCAAGGCATCGACCATTTTTTCCGGCGCAATACTGACCCGCTCGCGCAAGGCGAGTGTTGCCGAGTTGTGGTTGATGCCGACGGCCAGCAGGGACATGGTTTCGCCTTGGACAAGTGCCGCGCATTATAGCGGCCAGCCACTGCAATCCGTTAATGCGCATCGTGCACGCTGTAGGTAATCGCTGCGGCGTCCACTATCATAGGCCGCTTGCCTGACGCGACAGGACCAACCCGACATGGCCAAGAACGTTTTCCTGCCCCTGCTCCCTGCCAGTCTCTGCCTGCTGCTGGCAGCCTGCGGCCTACAGGCAACCCCGGAACAGGACAGTGCCACCATGCCGCCAGCAGCGGCCACACCAACCCGCCCGTTTCCAGCCGACACGCTCTACAGCTTGCTGGTGGCCGAAACAGCCGCCAGCCGCAACCAGCTCGATATCGCCCTGGCGAACTATTACCAGCAAGCCTACAAGACCCGCGACCCCGGGGTAGTACGCCAGGCCACGCTGCTAGCCCGCCACCTGAACGCTTCACAGGCAGTAATCGACCTCGCCATGCTGTGGGCTGACCTGGAGCCGGACAACCCGGAACCGCTCTATCTCGCCGGCCAGTATCTCGTCGCCTTCCAGCGCCTTGACCAGGCCATGGCCCAGTCACGCCGCCTGCTGGCGATGGATGCCCAGACCCTTTTTGTCGCTATCGCCAGCAGCCCAGGCGCCAGGGACGAGGCAACCCGCAACCAGCTGCAGCAGGACTACGAAAACCTGCTGCAAAGCTACCCTGACAATATCGACCTGCTGCTCGGCCGCGCCATCCTGCTGGAGCAGCAGGATGATTTCGAGGGTAGCCTGGCCAGCATTGCCCGCGCCCGCAACGTGGACAGCGAGGACCTGCGCAGCCGGTTGTTTGAAGTTGACCTGCTGTACAAGAGCGGTCGTCCCGACAAGGCCGTCAAGGCCATGGCGGACATCGTCAATGACGACCCGGAAAACGACCGGCTGCGCCTGCAGTACGCCCGTATGCTGGTGGATCAGGACCTGGAAAAGGCACGGGAGCAGTTTGACCTGCTCGCCCGGCACAACTCGATGGATCCCGACCTGCTGCTGGCCCGCGCGTTGGTCAATTACCGCCTGAAGGACAACGAGCAGGCCAAGGACCAGTTCGAGCAGCTGCTGTTCCTGAAAAAACACACCGACAGCGCCCACTATTACCTGGGCGAGATGGCGCTCACAGCCGATCAACCGGGCAAGGCGCTGGAGCACTACCGCCGTGTCGAGGGCGGCAGCGAATACCTGCCGGCTGTCATCCGCAGCTTCAGCCTGATGGTGCAGCAGGACCGTCGCCTCGAAGGCCAGCAGTGGCTCTCCGAGCAACGCCGCCTGCACCCGGCGCTGGCGGTTCGCCTCTACCTGATCGAAGCCGACACCCTGCTACAGTACAACGACCTCCCGCGCAGCCTGGCCGCACTCGATGAGGCGATCCTGAAAAACCCGGACCATGTCGAACTCTATTACGCCCGCTCATTGCTGCACGAAAAGCTGGGCAACGCCGCTGCCGCAGAGGCAGACCTGCGCCTTGTGCTGGCACGGCAGCCAGACAATGTCGATGCACTTAACGCGCTGGGCTATGTGCTGGCTGACAGCAACCGCCAGCTGGATGAAGCCTACCGCCTGATCAACCGCGCACTGGCGCTGCGGCCGGAAGATCCCGCCATCATGGACAGCATGGGCTGGGTACTCTACCGCCAGGGCAAGCTCGAGGAATCGATCATGCGCCTGCAACAGGCATTCGCGCTGTACCCGAACGACGAAGTGGCAGCACACCTCGGTGAAGTGTTGTGGGCCGCCGGCAAACAGCAGGAGGCCGAGAAGATCTGGCGCGAAGGCCTCAAGCTCAAGGCTGACAGCGAGCTGATCCGCGCCACCCGCGCACGCCTGCTGGGCACGCCGTAGGGAGCCTGCACTACGGTGAACCACAGCGGCCAGCGGGGTGAACGCTGTTGGCCGCCCCCTGCGCTTGCGCTATGATCTTGCCCTAACCAGCAACATTCCCCTCCCAACCCGATCCCTGCACTGGAGACCCCCCATGAGCGATGCAATTGTGCATGTCACCGACGCCAGCTTTGACAACGAAGTCCTCAAGTCCGACAAGCCCGTGCTGATCGACTTCTGGGCAGCCTGGTGCGGCCCGTGCAAGATGATCGCCCCGGTGCTTGACGAGCTGGCCAGGGATTTTGCCGGCCGGGTAAAGATCTGCAAGATGGATGTCGACGCCAACAAGGAAACACCGGCCAAGTTCAATATCCGTGGCATCCCGACCCTGATGATGTTCAAGAACGGCAACCTGGAAGGCACCAAGGTGGGAGCACTGTCCAAAGTCCAGCTCGCCGAATTCATCAACAGCAGCCTCTGACCAACCCGGGGCGGCACCCGGCAACGGGGCCGCCCGCACTGGCTGGACAGGATGCAACCAGCCGCCTATAGTTAAGCCTCCTGCACAGTGTGCAGGCCAATAAAAGCCGGACCAGACAACCGGCAGCCCGACAGGGCGAACCCCCTGCATCAGATCCCGAAAAAACCGACACCGAGAGCACTCGCTCGCCGGAGCACCCTCCCCTCACCGAACCTTCACCCTGGTACCTATGAACCTGACCGATCTCAAAACCAAGCCGATCGAAGAATTGCTGCAGATTGCAGAAACCATGGGCCTCGAAAACATGGCCCGCAACCGCAAACAGGACATCATCTTTACCATCCTCAAACGACACGCGAAAAGCGGCGAGGAAATCAGCGGTGAAGGCGTGCTGGAAATCCTGCAGGACGGCTTCGGCTTCCTGCGTTCATCCGACTCCTCCTATCTTGCAGGCCCGGATGACATCTATGTGTCACCAAGCCAGGTGCGCCGCTTCAACCTGCGCACCGGCGACGAAGTGATCGGCAAGATCCG
>CALMIC010000203.1 GCA_937864065.1 uncultured Cellvibrionales bacterium
GGGCATGAAGGAGGCGTTCTCCACCGGATCCCAGAACCACCAGCCGCCCCAGCCCAGTTCGTAATAGGCCCACCAGCTGCCCAGCGCGATGCCGAGCGTGAGGAATGCCCAGGCGGTGTTGGCCCACGGCCGCACCCAGCGTGTCCAGTTGTTTTCCAGGGAGGCTTTTTCTGCCGCGCCTTTTTCCAGCAGCGCAGCGATGGCAAAGGCAAATGGCACGGCAAATCCGACATAGCCGAAATACAGCATCGGCGGGTGCACGATGAGGCCGAAATCCTGCAGCAGCGGGTTCAGGTCACTGCCTTCCTGCGGGATAAAGGGCAGGTTGCGTGCAAACGGATTGGAGGTGAACAGCGTGAAGGCACTGAAGCCGGCAGAAACCAGCCCGAGTACCGCGAGGATACGGGCACGCAATACCACGGGCAGTGTCGCCGAGGTCAGGGCAAAGGCAGCCGACCACAAGGCGAGCACCAGCACCCAGAGCAGCAAGGAGCCCTCATGCGCACCCCAGGTTGCACTGATCTTGTAAGGCGTGGGCAACAGCGTGTTGGAATTGTTGGCGACGTAGAGCACAGAAAAGTCATCGACTACGAAGCAATACACCAGCGCCGCAAAACTGCTGCAGAGCAATACGGCATTCACCAGCGTCAGCGGCACCGCAAGCCGCATCCAGCGCATGGCGCCGGCATAGCTGCCGGCCAATGGCAACACGCCCTGCACAATAGACAGGCAGAAGACAAGGATCAGGCAATAGAGGCCGAGTTCAGCAATCATCAGGGCGTGCCCGTTATTTCGGATGCATGGCCGGTTTGGGCCCGTTCATTTTCTGCATGCTGTCGCGGATCTCTGGCGGCGTGTAGTTCTCGTCATGCTTGGCCAGCACTTCCGTGGCGGTGAAGATCGTGCCGTCCCATTTGCCTTTGGCGATGGCGGCCTGCTCCTCGGCAAACAGGTCCGGGAGGATGCCGGTATAGACCACCGGTACGCTGTGCTGGCCGTCGCCGATGGCAAAACGCACTGCCAGGCTGTTGCTGTCGCGCTGCACGCTGCCCTTGTCGACAAAACCGCCGAGGCGGATCTCGCGGTTGAGCGGCGCCTTGCCGCCCACGATGTCGATGGGCGGGAAAAACAGGTTCATGTTCTCGCGCAAGGCGAAGGTGATCAGGCCAACGGCTGCACTGGACGTGATGATGATGGCCAGCACCACCAGCAGGCGCTGCTTGCGCACGGGATGCATGGTGTCAATCCTCGTCCTGTTGCTGCCGGATCTGCCGGCTCAGGGCGGCATGGCGCGCGAGCGGCTGGATGATGAGGGCAGCCAGCACCGCATAGCCGATGGCGTAGGCGCTCCACACATAGATACCGTGGCCGTTCATGGCGATCAGGTCGGCAAAACTCGCGAAATACATCAGCGCTTGTCCCCCAGGAAGTCTTGCAGCCAGCGGCTGTGGCGCTCGTTCGACAGGATTTCACAGCGGAGGTTCAGTAACAGCAGCACGGCATACAGCAGGTAGAAACCGGCAATCATGATCAGCAGCGGGTACAGCATCGAGCCGTGGATGGTCGGTGCCGAGGTCAGCTTCAATGAGGCGCCTTGGTGCAACGTGTTCCACCAGTCGACCGACTTGTAGATGATCGGGATATTCACCATGCCGACAATGGCGAGGATGCTCGCGGCCCGGTTGCCGCTGTCACTGTTCTGGTAGGCGCTGGCCAGTGCCATCACACCGAGGTAGAGGAAGAACAGGATCAGCATCGAGGTGATGCGAGCGTCCCACTCCCACCAGGTCCCCCAGGTCGGCTTGCCCCAGATCGAACCGGTCACCAGCGCGATGAAGGTCAGGGCGGCACCGATCGGTGCCGCGGCCCGCACCGCCCAGAAGGCGAGCTTCATACGCCAGACCAGGCCGATACAGCCCGCGAGTGCCATCAGATAATAGCCGGCCAGTGCCAGGAAGGAGGCAGGCACATGCAGGTAGATGATGCGGAAACTGTTGCCCTGGCGGGCGTCTTCCGGGGCGAAAGCCAGCCCCCAGACCGTGCCGGTCGCGATCAGCCCGGCGGCCACTACGGACAGCCATGGCAGCAGGGTGCCGCTCATGCGGTAGAACCAGGGCGGGGAGCCCCAGCGGTGGAACCATTGTCTGAACATGTGGATCGAGGGTCGGAAAGGCGGGCGCAAGGATAGCACAGGGCACCTGCCGGCAGCGGTGTCAGCCCTCCGTGGCAATCCGCAAGCCGGCCATGACGACCAGCGGTGCCAGACCCAGCGCCAGTAGGGCAAACGCGCCGAGCATGGCCAGCTGGCCGGCGGGGAAGATGCCACCAGCGGCTTGCGCGGTGGCACTGGCGCCGAAAATCAGTACCGGGATATACAGCGGCAACACGATGACGGCAATCAACAGCCCGCCCCGGCGTAGGCTGACGGTCAGCGACGCGCCGATCGCCCCGACCAGCGACAGGCTGACGGTGCCGAGGGCCAGTGACAGTAGCAGTACTGGCCTGGCGTCAGCCGGCAGTGACAGCATCAGGCCCAGCAATGGCGACACCAGCACCAGCGGCAGGCCGGCAAACAGCCAGTGCACCAGCACTTTCAGCCAGATGATGCCGTACAGCTGCCCGGGCAGCAGCAGGTACTGTTCCAGCGTGCCGTCGTCGAAATCGCGCCGGAACAGCATGTCGACCGACAACAGGCTGGCCAGCAAGGCGGCGACCCACAGTATGCCGGGTGCGATGGCGGCGAGCTGTTGCCTGTCGGTGCCGATGCCGAGTGGCACGAGCGCAATCACCATCAGGAAAAACGCCACAGGGTTGACCGCATCGGCCAGGTTACGCCACGCCAGCTGCCATTCGCGGCGGAACGTGGCGCCGAGGATGCTGCTCATGCCGCGCTCCGGGTGCTGGGGCTGCCGAGTGCCAGCGTGCGGTGCGGGAGGTCGATGCTGTCCATGCCATGGTGTGTGGTCATCATGACCATGCCGCCGCGTGCGAGGTGTTGCCGCAGGCAATCGACCACCGGCGCAAAACCTTTCACATCAATGGCAGTGAACGGTTCATCCAGCAGCCACAGCGGCTGCCGGCTGAACATGAGGCGGGCGAGCACGATGCGCCGCTGCTGGCCGGCAGACAGCTGGTGGCAGGGCAGGTCTGCTTTGGCATGGATACCCAGTGCGGCCAGGGCGCTGTCCACAGCTTCAACGGAAGCACCGGCACAGGCCGCATACCAGCCGAGATTCTCGCGCGCACTGAGCTGGGCTTTCAGTGCCGGCTGGTGGCCGAGGTAGAGCAAGTCGCGCGCAAAACCTGGCCATTGCTGCCGCACATCGGTGCCGCACCAGCGCACCTCGCCACTGTAATCGCGGTGCAGGCCGGCGATGATACGCAGCAATGTCGTCTTGCCGCTGCCGTTTTCCCCCGCCACATGCAACAGTTCCCCGGGCGACAGCGTCAAGTCTATGCCAGAGAAAAGCCGCTGTTGGCTGCGGAAGCAGCGCAAGCCGTGCAATTGCAGCTGGTGGTTCAATCCTTGAACTCCGGCTTGCGGCCTTCCTTGCGTGCCTTGATCGCTTCCTCGAAGTTTTTCGTCGTCATGCGCACATACAGTTGTGCGTGGCCCTCATGGTTCATGTGGGTGTGCAGGTTGCTGGCCTGCAAGCCGGACCACAGCATCTGCTTCGACAACTCCACGCCGATACGGCTGTGTTGCATGATCTGTTCTGCCATCGTATAGCAGGTATCCAGCAGTTGGTCTGCCGGCACGACTTTTGACACGATGCCGATCCGCTCAGCCTCTTCGGCACTCACGTCTCGGCCGGTCAGCATGATCTCGAAGGCGCGGGTCGAACCGATCGCACGGGGCAGCGTGTAACTGAGGCCGAGCTCGGCCGAGGTCAGGCCGTTGTTGATGCCGGCAGCCCGGAAGATGGCGGTATCGGCGGCGATGCGGATGTCGGTAATCATTGACAGGCAGAAGCCGCCACCAATGGCCGGGCCATTGATGGCCGCAATCACCGGCTGGTGCATGCTTTGCACCGCATGCATCACGTCGTCCAGCACTTTCATCGCGCGGCGGGCGATGCCGGTCATGGTCAGGCCGTCAAAGATCGACAGGTAGCCGGGATCCTTGAGGTCAGCCCCCGAGCAGAATCCCTTGCCTTCGCCGGTCAGGATGACGACGCGGGTGGTGTTGTCGAAGCTGACTTCCTCCAGTGCTTCCTTCAGCGGCACCATGACGTCAAAGGCCATCGCATTCATCCGTTCCGGGCGGTTCATCCGGATCACGGTAATGCCCGGACGCGGTTTTTCCAGGGTGATGAAGTCGGACATGGGGTTACCTCAAGGCAGCAGCTGACGAATGGTCGCCATGATAGTGCCGCCCGGTATTGTGGTACACAAAAAAAAGGGTAAGCTGTTTCACAGAACGAACCAGAACAACAGCAGAAACAACAAACAGGGCCGGGATTGCCATGAAAAGGATGACCGCTCAGCCAGCCTGGTATGTGGCCAATGCCATCCTGCTGGCTTTGGCCTATGCACTGACTGCCAAGCTGGTGCTGGACTATTTTGCCGCCAACCATGTGACCACGCTGGTGTGGCCGCCTAGCGGGATCGCCATCGCCGGCCTGATGCTGGGCGGCCTGCGCTACTGGCCGGCCGTATTCATCGGCGCCATGGCCGGCAACCTGCTGTCGGTTGCCGATACGCCGTGGCTGGTGGCTTTCAGCATCGGTTGTGGCAACACGCTGGAAGCGGTGCTGGCCTGGTGGATCCTCAACCGCTTCCGCCGCATCAACATTGCACTGGAACAGCCTTCCGATTATGCCTACCTCGCGCTGGCGGGTGCCGTCAGCCCGGTGGTCAGTGCGCTGTGCGGTGTCGGTGCGTTGCACCTGGTGGGCTACATTCCGGCGGAACAAGTGCTGAAAAACCTGCTGCAATGGTGGCAGGGTGACTTGCTCGGCATTTTCCTGGTGGCGCCAATGCTGATGGTCTGGAGTCAGCCGCCCGCCTTGCGCCAATCTGCCGTGCAATATTCCAGGTTGGTGTTGTGCTTCGGCTCGGCCTGGCTGTTCTGCCTGATCATCTTTTTCCGCTGGAACGAAGATATTTTTGGCAGCATTGCCGACAAGTACTGGACATTCCTGTTTGTGTCTTGGGCCGCCGTGCGTTTCGGCAGGCATGGTGTCCTGGTTATGATCACGCTCATTGTGCTAATGGCCATCCTCGGCACTTTGCTGGCATATCCGCCTGGCCAGATCGCCCAGCTGGAAGAGGCACTGGTGAGCCTGTGGTTCTATTTCCTCATCATCACCATGGTGGGTATCACGCAGGCGCTGATCATCCATGCCCGCGAAGAAGACCACGAGCGCTTGCGCGAGAGCGAGGAGCGCTGGCAGTTCGCCCTGGAAGGGTCGGGCGATGGTGTGTGGGACTGGAATATCCCGACAGAAACGGTGCTGGTATCCAGGGCTTGGCAGGATCTGTATGGCATCAGGCTGGACAGTATCCACGCCAGCCCGGAATCCTGGGGGCAATTCGTACACCCCGATGACATGGCGCGTGTGCAACGCATAATCCAGCAGCACTGGGAGGGAAAGATACCTGTCTACCACAGCGAGCATCGTGTGCGCTGTGCTGATGGCAGCCACAAGTGGGTGCTGGATCGTGGCATGGTCGTGCGGCGGGACAGCAATGGTGAGCCGTTGCGGATGGTCGGCACCCACAGTGACATCACCGAACGCAAGCGTGCCGAAGCGGAGTTGCAGCAGCTCAACCTGCAACTCGAGCAGCGTGTGGCTGCGCGCACACACGAGCTGGAGATGGCGAAAGAACAAGCCGAGGCTGCGACACGCGCCAAGAGCGAGTTCCTGGCCAACATGAGCCACGAGATCCGCACGCCGATCAGCAGTGTACTGGGCATGTCACACCTCGCGCTGGCCACCGACCCCACACCACGGCAGCGCGATTACCTGGAGAAAATCCACCTGTCCGGCAAGCACCTGCTGGGACTGGTCGACAATATCCTCGACTTCTCCAAGATCGAGGCGGGCAAGCTGGCAATCGAGGAGACAGCTTTCAACCTCGATGTGGTCATGGATACCGTGCAGATGATGTTTGCCGAACAGGCCGCCGAGAAGGGCATAGCGCTGGTCATCGACGTGGACAAGCGGCTGGAACGCCAGTACTTTGGCGATCCGCTGCGCATTGGCCAGATCCTCATCAACTACGTCAACAATGCGCTGAAGTTTTCCGAGAATGGCAAGGTAGTCTTGCGGGTTTTTGCCGTTGCCCGTGACAACCAGCATGTGCTGCTGCGCTTCGAGGTGGAAGACGAGGGCATCGGTATCACCCCGGAAAAACAGCAGCTGTTGTTCCGCTCCTTCGAGCAGGCCGACAATTCTATCCGCCGCAAGTATGGCGGCACGGGCCTCGGCCTGGCCATCAGCCGGCAGCTGGCAGAAATGATGGGCGGCAAGGCCGGTGCAGACAGCAAGAAGCCGCGCGGCAGTGTGTTCTGGTTTACCGTCCAGTTGCGGTGCCAGCGCCCGGAAGGGACTTGCAAACAGACGCCAGCGGACCAGGTGGCAGTCCAGCCGGACAACCATGCCGATGCCATACGCTGTGCACAGATCCTGCTGGTCGAGGACAATCCTTTCAACCAGCAAGTCACCCGTGAGTTGCTGGAAATGGCCGGGGCGCAGGTGAGTGTTGCTGAAAACGGCCAGCAAGCGCTGGAGCGCTTGCGTGACATGGCGTTTGATTGTGTGTTGATGGACATGCAGATGCCGGTGATGGACGGGCTGGAAGCCACCCGTATCATCCGCGAAGACCCGGACCTGGATGGCACACTGATCATTGCCATGACCGCCAATGCCTGGAACGAGGATCGCGAGCGCTGCCTGTCTGCCGGCATGGATGATTTCCTCAGCAAGCCGGTGCGGCCGACGCAAATGATGTCCGTGCTGAACCGCTGGCTGCTCCAGAACCAGGCACCTGCCATCGACCTGGCTTTCCTCACCGAACTCTACGCCGGCGACGGGTCCAGGGTGCGGAACACGGTCGAGCGCTTTGTCAGCATGTGCCGCGATGAGCTGGTGCAACTGCAGGCCGCCATCGGCCAGCATGACCTGGAAGGTATCTGCGCACTCTGTCACAAGCTCAAATCCGGTGCGCGGCAAATCGGCGCCGCTGCCTTTGCGGATCATTGCGAAAACCTTGAACAGCAGGCGAAAGATGGCAGCCTGGTGACGGGTGCTGCGCTGCGCTGTGTCCGCCGCATGGAAAAATTGCTGGGGCAGATTGCCCAACAATTGCAGCTAAACCGCTAAGATAGCTCCCCTGTGGCAGTGTTGCCGGGGGAGTCTGTTGTGAGAAAGACCAAGATCATCTGCACCATCGGTCCTGTGACCGAATCCTATGACATGCTGAAGAAGCTTGCCGAAACCGGCATGAATGTCGTGCGGCTCAACATGTCCCATGGCGACCATGCCTCACACGCCAAGGTCATCAAGGCGATCAAGACCCTGAACAAGGAACTGGCACACCCGATCCCGATCCTGCTCGATACCCAGGGGCCCGAAATCCGCACTGGCACCCTGCAGAATGACCTGGAGCTGAAGCAGGGCGATATCATTTCGGTCACCGCCAGGGCGGCAGACGATGTCGAGTCCACCTCGCTGCATATCAACTACCACGACCTGATCAACGATGTGAAGATCGGTGACCGCATCACGGTCGACAACGGCATCATCAACCTTGAGGTGCTGGAAAAACACGATCGCCTCATGCGCTGCAAGGTCATTGACGGTGGTCGCCTCAAGAGCAAGCGCCATGTCAACTTGCCGGGTATCCGTGTCAACCTCCCGGCCATTACCACCAAGGACCGTGATGACATCCTGTTCGGCGTCAAGCAGGAAGTGGATTTCATTGCGCTGTCGTTTGTGCGCGAGGCCAACGATATCCGCGAGTTGCGCAAGCTGCTGGGCAACAAGGCAGACAAGATCAAGATCATCGCCAAGATCGAGGACCAGGAAGGTGTGAAGAACCTTGAGGAGATCATCGCTGCTGCCGATGGCGTGATGGTCGCGCGCGGGGACCTGGGTGTCGAGATCAATATCGAGGATCTGCCCAACGTGCAGCGCAAGATCGTTCGCCTGTGCCACGAACAGGGCAAGCGCGTCATTGTCGCCACCCACCTGCTGGAATCGATGATCGAGAACCCGATCCCGACCCGGGCGGAAGTCACTGATGTGGCCAACGCGGTCTATGAAGAGGTGGATGCGATCATGCTGTCTGGCGAGACGACCGTCGGCAAGTATCCCCTGCGCTGCGTCGAGTACATGGACCGCATCGCGCGCACGGCGGAGCGACTGCCGGGCTTGCGCTTCTGCGACAACCTCGTGCGCGACAACAACAAGCAGCACCTGGCCCATTCCGCCGTGCAGCTGGCCGAGTCGATGGATGCGGCAGGTATTGTCGTCATCACCCGCCGTGGTGTCATGGCCAACCTCGTCACCAACTGCCGGCCGACCCACACGACGATCTTCGCTTTCACCAATGACAGCCGCACGCGCCGGCAGATGAACCTCAACCGTGCGGTGGTGTCACATCGCCTGGCTTTTTCCAGCGACCCGGAAAAAACCCTGCTGGCGGCGTTCGAGATCCTCAAGCGCGATGACGGCCTCAAACCCGGTGACAAGGTGGTGGTGATTTCCGACATCATTTCCGGCCTCGGTATCGATGCCATCCAGATCCGCACCATCCACTGAGGTTTCCGACATGACCGATCCGGCAGCAGGCCGCCACCAGCGCAAGATGCAGCACCGCAAGGCAGTGATGGACGCAAAGATCGCTGCCGCCGATGAGGACCGCGGCGTGCTGGTGGTCAATACCGGCAATGGCAAGGGTAAATCCAGCTCTGCTTTCGGCATGGTCGCCCGGGCGCTGGGCCATGGCATGAAAGTCGGCGTAGTGCAGTTCATCAAGGGCGCGCAGAGCACCGGCGAGGAACTGTTTTTCCGCCGCTTCCCTGCCGAAGTGGAATATCACGTGATGGGTGAAGGCTTTACCTGGGATACGCAGGACAAGGAACGCGACATCGCCAAGGCCCGCGAGGCATGGCAACAGGCAGAAAGGTTCCTGCGTGATGACAGCGTTGGACTGGTCGTGCTGGACGAGTTGAATATCGTGCTGCGCCTCAAGTACCTGGAACTGGAGGAGATCCTGCCCGCACTCCAGAACCGCCCGCGCATGCAGCATGTGGTGATCACCGGGCGCGGAGCCTTGCCAGGCCTGATTGACATCGCCGATACCGTCACCGACATGACTGAAGTCCGGCACGCGTTCAAGAGCGGCGTGCGGGCGCAGAAGGGCATCGAGAAGTGATGGATGCGCAGGCAGGAAAAACCGGCTTCAGCCGGTTTTTTTGCTTTTGCCTGATGACTTTCCAGCCGGTTTGCCGTGTTTGAGGATGAAATCCAGTGCCTCCACGGTGCGATCCAGCCCGGCCAGGTGGCCGGAGCCTTCACACAGTGTAAAACCGGCGCCCGGAATCGCGTTGGCCAGTGCCTCGGCATGTTCCGGCGGCACGATCAGGTCGGCCGTTCCCTGCCAGAAATGCACCGGCACCTGGATGCCGCCGAGCGAGAAACCCCATGGCCGTGCGAACAGGATGATGTCATTGACGATGGACTGCATGCCGGTTTTGGAGCCGCGCAGCAGGTCATCGATAAACATGGTGCGCAGATCCTGCCTGCCGAGCATTACCGCTTCCTGTTCCGGTGCGAAGCGCAGGACCGTATTGAAAATCGGATCGACAAAAGGTTCTGCAGCGCGAATGGCGCCCGACAATGTGGCGCCCAGCGGCTTGCGCAGCCAGCCCAGTAAACGCTGTACCGGTACCGCTTTGCCTACGTGGCCGCCTGCCGGGGCCTCGGGGCCGACTGCGGGCGCAACGCCGCCAAATACCGCCGCGGCCATGACCCGCTCGGGCATCGCATGCGCGGTGGCCAGCACATAGGGGCCGCCACCCGACAAGCCGACCAGCCCGAAGCGTTCCAGCCCCAGCTTGTCCGCTACCTGCCGCATGTCCTCGCCCCAGGCGGCGACGTTGTCGTACAGGTGCGGAGTGGACAGGCCGATGCCGGGCCGCTCGATGCACAGGATGCGCAGGTTCCTTTCCTCCGCATACTGCCGCGCCACCCAGGGAACCTGCCGGCGGGCGCCAGGTGTGCCATGGAACCAGAGTACCGGCGTGCCACCGTGCTGGCCGAATTCGCCGATGCCGAGGCTGCGGCCATCATCGAGGATCAGGGAAAATTCACGCAGGGGAGGGAATTGCTCGGTCACAGGTACTGCCTTGCTGGTATGTCTCGGCCGGCAGAATACCCGACAAGCAGCGGGGACAGCCAGATGCCCGCAGGCTATAATCACCGACCTTTTTCCAACCTGCAGGAACATGCGCCGTGATGACGGATGACCCGGTGACAGCCACCAGCGACACGCAGGCCGACCACCAGCCCTCGCGTGCGCCGGAACAGGCGGAAATGCCGTTTGCTATTGTGCATGGCAAGAGCATCACCGAGCTGCCGAAAGACCTCTACATCCCGCCCGATGCTCTGGAAATCATCCTGGAGGCTTTTGAAGGTCCGCTGGACCTGCTGCTGTACCTGATCCGCCGGCAGAACCTCGACATCCTCGACATCAACGTTGCCGAGATCACGCGCCAGTACATGCAGTACATCGAGCTGATGGATGCGATGCAGTTCGAGCTGGCGGCCGAGTATCTGCTCATGGCTGCCATGCTGGCCGAGATCAAGTCGCGCGTGCTGCTGCCGCGCTCTTCAGAGAGCGAGGAAGAGGAAGAAGACCCGCGTGCCCAGCTGATCCGCCGCTTGCAGGAATACGAGCGCTTCAAGCAGGCAGCAGAAGATATTGATGCACTGCCGCGCGAAGGCCGCGAAATCCACCTGGCGCATGCCGAACCGCCTGAGCGCGAGAGCCGGCGCCCGGATCCGCCGGTAGACATGAAGGAGTTGCTGCTGGCACTGGCCGAAGTGCTGCGCCGTGCCGACATGTTCGAGAGCCACCAGGTCGAGCGTGAACGGCTCTCCACCCGTGAGCGGATGTCGCAAGTGCTGGAACAGCTGAAAGGCGGGCAGTTCGTGCCGTTTGTCACGCTGTTCAGTGTGCATGAAGGCCGCCTCGGCGTGGTGGTCACTTTCCTCGCCGTGATGGAGCTGGTGAAGGAATCGCTGGTTGAGCTGCTGCAAACAGAAACATTCGGCCCGATCCACGTCAAGGCGCGTTCAACCTGATGTGGCACCCCATTCAACGGATACCGGAACATGAGCCAGTTTGACAAGAAATTGCTGAAGAAGATTGTCGAGGGCCTGTTGCTGGCCAGCAACGAGCCTTTGTCCGTCAAGCGCATTGCTGAAGTCTTTGCTGACCAGGAAGTGTTTGGCGATGCGGAAAAGCCTGACCTGGAAGAGATCCAGGCAGCGCTAGATGAAATCCATGCCGATTGCCGCGACCATGGCTACGAGCTGAAGGAAGTTGCCAGTGGCTGGCGTTTCCAGGTCCGCCAGGAACTCGCGCTGTGGATCGGCAGGCTGTGGGAAGAAAAACCGGTCAAGTATTCACGAGCAATCCTCGAAACCCTGGCGCTGATTGCCTATCGCCAGCCGATCACGCGCGGCGATATCGAGGAAATCCGCGGTGTTGCCGTGAGCACGGCGATCATCAAGACCCTGATGGAGCGGCAGTGGGTGCGCATCGTCGGCCATCGCGACGTGCCGGGACGCCCTGCCTTGTATGCGACCACGCGCCAGTTCCTCGACTATTTCAACCTGAAGAGCCTCGACGAACTGCCGTCACTCGGTGAGATCCGCGATATTGACAAGATCAATGCGGAACTTGATTTCAGCCAGGACCAGCAACTCGCCGAAGCGCTGGCGCCGCGACTTGCGGAGCAGGCTGGTGGTGAGCTGGACAATGACAGCGCGTCACCACTGGCACATGAAGTCGAGCCGGCAGAACTGTCCAACGACGATATACCTGACAGCTCTGTGCTGCACTGAGTCCCCTGATGAAAAAAAAAGACACCGCCAGACCGCCTGTTGCAGGCAAGCGCGCTTCTACCAAGGGAGCCGAGAACAAGAAGCCGGCTCGTGTTGAGGAGCCCCAGACAGAAAAACTGCAGAAGCTGCTGGCACGCGCCGGTTTCGGCTCGCGCCGCGAGCTGGAAGCCTGGGTCGCGGAGGGCAGGGTCACCATCAATGGCAAAGTGGCTACCCTCGGTGACCGCGCTGCGATCGGCGACCGTATATGTGTCGATGGCAAGCCGGTGTCGATGCAGCGGCTGGAAGGCCCGCGCCTGCGCGTGCTGCTGTACAACAAGCCTGTTGGCGAAATCTGCACCCGCTCTGACCCGGAAGGCCGACCGACCATTTTCGATCGCCTGCCGCCCCTGGAGCGCGGCCGCTGGGTAGCCGTCGGTCGCCTCGACCTAAATACCAGCGGCTTGCTTATCATCACCTCAGACGGTGAGCTGGCCAACAAACTGATGCACCCGAGTACCCGCATCGACAGGGAATACCTCGTGCGTGTGATGGGGCCGGTCGACAACGAGATGTTGCAGCGCTTGCGCGATGGCGTAGAGCTGGAGGATGGTGTCGCGCGTTTCACTGATGTGGCACCCATGCACAAGGACGACAGTGACAGCATCAACCGCTGGTATTGCTGCACCTTGATGGAAGGGCGTAACCGCGAGGTCCGCCGCTTGTGGGAATCACAAGGCCTCAAGGTATCGCGCTTGAAACGTGTGCGCTTTGGCCCGGTTTTCCTGGCCAACAAGTTACCTGAAGGCCGCTGGCAGGAACTGACGCCGGGAGAGCTCGCCATCCTCTACCAGGAGGCCGGCTTGCCGGTGCCCAAACTGCAGGACCTGACGCCAGCAGACAAGGAAAAAATGAAGCGAGAACAGCGCAAGCCCGTGCGTGGGCGTAGCGTGGAAAATCGCGGCGCTGCAAGAGGCCCAGCGCGCACCGTTGACACAGGTCCGCGCCGGAAGAAATAACCTCACAGGCGCCGGAACAGAGGCTGCGGCTGGTCCACCGACGTCTGGTAGTACTCGGTGAAATCGTCGAGCGATGCCAATGCCGCTTGCAGGTTGGTGCCTTCTGGCAACACAAAGCTGTCAACGCCACAGCGCTTCAGGAAACACAGTTGGTCGCGCAGCACATAGCCGATAGCGCGTAATTCACCGCGGTAGCCAAACCGTTCACGCAACAGGCGTGCGATGGAAAAGCCGCGCCCGTCGGTGAACACCGGGAAGTGGATGGCGATCAGTGGCAGTTGCTGTATGGCCGCAGTATCTTCCGCGCTTGGTAATTCCGCACTGTCAAACCAGATGCCGATATCGCTGCGACCTGCCAGCGCTGTGCGCTGTTGCTGCCACAGCGGGTACGGCAGCAACAGGTTGCTGCCAGCAGGCACGGCGGTTGTATCCGCCGTTACCACCTGCCAGTCGTCACGGGTCACGCTGTTGTGCTTGATGATCTCAGGCATATACCCGCTCCTTGAAAACATCGATGCCGATACGGCGATAGGTGTCGAGGAAGCTCTCGCCGTCGATGCGCTTCTCGACATACAGGTCGAGGATTTTTGCCATCACATCGGGCATTTGTTCCTGCGAAAACGACGGGCCGAGGATCTCGCCGATCGCGGCATCATTGCCCGCATGCCCGCCCAGCGAAACCTGATAGAACTCTGCGCCTTTCTTGTCGACACCCAGGATGCCGATATGGCCGACATGGTGGTGGCCGCAGGCATTCATGCAGCCGGAAATGTTCACTTCCAGGTCGCCGAGATCGTAAAGGTAATCAATGTCATCGAAGCGACGCTGGATAGCCTCCGCGACCGGAATCGATTTGGCATTGGCCAGGGCACAGAAATCACCACCGGGGCAACAGATCATGTCAGTCAGTGTGCCGATGTTCGGCGTGGCAAAGCCGAGCGCTTTCAGTTTCTGCCAAAGCTCATGCAGGCGGTTGCCGTCCACGTCAGCCAGCACCAGGTTTTGTGAATGGGTCGCACGAGCTTCGCCGAAACTGTATTCATCTGCCAGGTCGGCAATGGCATCCAGCTGCTTGTCGGTCACATCGCCCGGTGCCACGCCAGTCGGCTTCAGTGACAGCACCACAATGCGGTAACCGGTTTGCTTGTGCGGTTTCACATTGCGCTTCAGCCAGTTGGCAAAGGCCTTGTCAGTGCTCGCGTGTGATGCCAGTTGCGCATCAATCGCCGCTGCATCAAGCTGCTGGTACGGAGGGGCAGTGAAGTGCTGGCTGATGCGGCTGATTTCCCCGGCGGTCAGTGTTGCCGGCCCATCTTTCAGGTGTGACCATTCTTCCTCGACGCGTGCGGCAAACTGTTCGGTGCCTAGCGCCTTGACGAGGATCTTGATGCGCGCCTTGTACTTGTTGTCGCGCCGTCCCAACAGGTTATAGACGCGCAGGATCGCCTCGAGGTAAGTGAGCAGATGTTGCTCTGGCAGGAACTCGCGGATCACTGGGCCGACATAGGGTGTGCGGCCCAGACCGCCACCGACATAGATGCGATAACCGGTTTCGCCGCCAGCATTCTTCACCAGCTCGATACCGATATCGTGCACTTGCACCGCTGCGCGGTCTTCTGCGGAACCACTGACGGCAATCTTGAACTTGCGCGGAAGGAAGGCAAATTCAGGATGGAACGTCGACCACTGGCGAATGATTTCGCAGTAGGGACGCGGGTCAATGATCTCATCGACAGCAACGCCTGCATACTGGTCAGACGTCACGTTGCGTATGCAATTGCCGCTGGTCTGGTTGCCGTGCATCTCGACTTCAGCCAGCTCGGCGAGGATGTCAGGCACTTCTTCCAGTTTTGGCCAGTTGAACTGGATGTTCTGGCGCGTGGTGAAATGGCCGTAGCCCTTGTCGTAATGGCGGGCAATATGCGCCAGCTTGCGCAACTGCCGCGAAGACAACATGCCGTACGGCACGGCGATGCGCAGCATGGGTGCATGGCGCTGGATGTAGAGGCCATTCTGCAAGCGCAAGGGCAGGAATTCCGTCGGCGCCAGCTCACCCTTGAGGAAACGGGCCGTCTGGTTGCGGAACTGGGCCACGCGCTGGCCCAGTATCTTGCGGTCGGTGTCTGTGTAGACGTACATGATCAGCTGTTCTCGCTGGCTTCTGTGTGTTTGGCGCGGGGGTCATTCGGTGGACGGCGGCGCTGGCGCTGCGGATCCGGCTGTGCCATTTCCGTGGGGATGCGCGGCTCCGGCGTATTTGCCACTTCTGAAACGATGACAAACTCGCGCGGCTGGCGATTGCGGCCTTGCGCACGCGGGTCATTGCTTGGGCGTGTGCGCGGCTTGGGCACAGCCGGTTCCTGGTGTGCCGTTGCTGCTGGAGTCTTGGCTGCCTCTGGTAGCAGACTGGCCTGAACGGCAGGTGCCGGACGCACATTTTCAGCAGCCGGTTTTTCTGCAGCTGCCGGAGTAGCGACAGGTTCTGCTGCAACAGGTTCGACTGGCGCAGTTTTTGCGGCAACCGGCGCGGCTGCCTCAACGCTGGTCGGCTCGGCGGTTGCTGGCACTACCGGTGCTGTTACCGGTTTGGCTGCAGGCGCAACCGGGGCGAGTGCTGCCGGCTCGGCCGCTGCAGCAGGGGCTGGCGCTACTGCGACAGGTTGCGGCTGCGCCGCACTGGCGGCGACTGCCTCCGTGGCTGCTGGCACATTCTGCTCAAGCTCCGGGCGCTGGCGCTGGCGATCGTGGCGCGGTCGCTTGTTGGCGGGGCGGCGTGCCGGCACATCCCCGCTGTCCGGCGTGGCTTGCTGTTGTTCGCCACGTGCTTGAGGTTCCGGGCGCGCTGCCTGTTCGGCGCGTGGCGCCTGTTCATTGCGCGGCTGTCGCTCAGGGCGCTGTTGCTGCTCATTGCGCGGCGGACGTGGTTGGCCAGCTTGTGGTTGGCCCTGGGCTGGCTGGCGCTGTTGCCCTTGTTGGCCGCGGTTGCCATCCTCGCGGCGCTCGTTGCTGCGTTCGCCATTGCGCTCACTGTTGCGTTCGCCGCGTTCACGCCCGCCACGGTTGCGGCCACCGCGATTGCCGCGGCGACGCTGGTCTCCGCCACTGCGTTCACGCGGCTTTTCTTCCTGCGGCGTTTCGCTGGCCACAGGCCTGGCAGGTTCTTCTGCTGGCTTCTGCTCGTCACCGAACAGCTTGCCCAGCAAGCGGCTGAGGAAATTCGGGGCTTTTTTGTCCTGCGCAGGCGCAGCTACGACGGCAGGCAGACTGGCTGGCGCAGGTGCGGCCGGCTCTGCTGCGGCTGGCGGCATCGGGGCAGGGGTGCTCGGTACCAGGATCTGCACCGCCGCTGTTTTCGGCTGGCTGCTTTGCTGCTGTGATTCCTCTTCTTCCTGTCCCGGCAAGTCGCTGAGGCCGATCTCGAAGCTGGCCTGTGCCAGCTGTGAATCATCATCGCGCAGACGCTGGATATGGTAGTGCGGGGTGACCATGTCCGGGTTTGGCACGATCACAACACGACACTGGTGGCGTTTTTCGATATCACTGATCTGCTTGCGTTTTTCATTCAACAGGAAGCTGGCGACCGGCACCGGCGTGATCGCCCGCACTTCGGAACTGCGCTCTTTCTGTGCCTCTTCCTCGAGCATTCGCAGGATCGCGAGCGCAATCGATTTGGTGCCGCGGATTGTGCCCTGGCCATTGCAGCGCGGGCAGACGTGGCCGGATGTTTCGCTCAGTGAC
>CALMIC010000204.1 GCA_937864065.1 uncultured Cellvibrionales bacterium
ACCGAGATGGCTACCGATGCCCATGTGCTTGAACACGCACTGAAAATCATTCCCGCCGGGCGCATGGGCACCGCAGAGGAAGTGGCCAGCCTCGTGGCTTACCTGTTCTCCGATGCCGCCGCCTATATCACCCGGCAGGTGATTTCGGTGAATGGCGGCATGACGGGCTGAACACAGCCCTCACTGTCCTGCACCGGCAGTGTCATCCAGCAGGCTGCGCGTCGCCCGTTCGACAAAAGCCGCCAGTGTCGTTGCCATCGCCTGTTTCTGCGCTGCATCATCCAACGGTGTCGCCACCAGGGCCGGCGCGGTGGTGTAACGGTATAGCTGTGCATCGGCATCCGGCCGTTTCACCACGATGCGGTCATCGTGCAGCAATGCCACGATCTCGTCATTGCCGGACGGCTTGACCAGGGCAAAGCCGGGATCATCACGCAATGACAACACATCGCGACCCCAGCACTGGTGCATAAAGGGCTCGCCGAGCAATCCCATCACGGTCGGCGCAATATCGTTCTGGCTCGCCACTCGATTGCTTCTCGCACCAAAGGTCTCGCGCACCTGCGGACCGATGATCAGCAGCGGCACGTGGAATCGCACGAGATCGATATCCGTCACCTGGTTGGTGGTACTGAAACCGTGGTCGCCGACCAGCACAAAAATCGTGTTGCGATAATACGGTTCGTTTTCTATCTGGCGGAAAAACCGCCCCAGCGCCCAGTCGGCATAGCGCATCGCGGTCAGGTGTTCATTCAGCATGCCCTTGCCTTTCACGGCTCCCACCGGCAACGGGTCAGGCAATGCATACGGTGTGTGGTTGGACAAGGTTTGCAGCACGGCAAAGAATGGCTTGTCATGCGGCAAGGACTTCAGCTCCTGTGCTGCCCGGTCATACATGTCCTGGTCAGACACGCCCCAAGTCGGGTTGACGAATACCGGATTGACGAAATCATCGCGACCGACGAAGCGCGTCATGCCCTGGTTGCGGAAAAACCCTTCCTGGTTGTCCCAGGAAAACGAGCCGTTATACACATAGATGTCCTGGTAACCGGCGCGCTGCATCAGCAGTGGCAGGCCGGAAAACTTGTGCGTGCCTTCCGGCTCCTGCATCAGGTATTCGTGGCCGGGCAAGTTGGGGAAACAGGCCAGCGTGGCAAACATGCCCTGGTGCGTGTGCGTGCCATTGGAAAAGAAGCGCGTGAACAACAGGCCCTGTCCGGCGAGCCGGTCGAATTCGGGTGTGATGTTATCGCCATTGCCCAGCACACCGGTGAATGCGCCAGCAAAGCTTTCCATCAGGATCACCACTACATTGGGCTTCTGCGCGGGTGCTGCCGGCAGTGAGGAACCCGTGTGCCGGCGCAGGTAGGGATGGGAGTCTCCGCCAAGCAGTTCATCCTGCGGCGTGAGCAACAGCGGCTGCACGATATCCGTTGCCTGTTCGAGCGGCATGGCCTTGAGCCAGTATTGCCTGTCGGTCTTGCCATTGCCGGCATTGGCAGCTTTATACAAGGTAAAAAGACCGTTCAACCCGAGGTGGTTGGCAAACAGGTTCGCACTGTGGAACGCATCCCCCCAACGCAGTGGCGGGCCTTCACGGAGCGTGCCGCGTGCACCCACTACCATCGACAGGAACACCAGCACGAAAGCCGTCCAGCGCCAGTAGTGCGCCGCCGGCTGGCGCAGTGGCAGCCAATGCGCCACGAGCAGGCAGGCGGCATGATCAAGCAACAGGTAGAAACGGTACATCAGCCAGGAGAACAACAGCCACAACAGCAGATAACGGAATACCGGGAATCCGTGCCATAACATGCTGACCACTGTCGCCGGATCCTGGCGAATGTATTCAAATACCAGGCTGTTCAGTCGCTGGTGGAATTCGCGGTAGAAATCCAGTTCGGCAATACAGAAAAAAATCGACAGCGACGACACCACTGCCAGCCACATCACCAGGCCGCGCCGTAATGCCACCGAGGTGGGCCAGAGAAAACCCGCCAGTAGCGGCAAGCTGAGGATACATACCACCATCAGGTCAAAACGCACGCCTATCGCAAAGCTGCGCAACACTTCGGCCTGCGATAGCTGGCTTGCGAGATCGGCGTTGTACCAGTAGAGGCCCACACGCGACAGGCTGAACATCGCCAGCAGTGCCAGCATCGACAACAGCATGAAACAGCCATGGCCCACCAGCGTATGGCGATCCGTCTGCAGATAATCCAGGTGTCTTTTCATTAACCAGTCCAGATCCGGGGAATATTATTGTCTGGTGAAGCGCAACAGGCGCGAACGGCCTTGCTCGGCCAGCAGCAAGGTTTGCCCGTCTTCCAGCACCGACTGCGGCGAATGGAGGTGTTCTGCCACTACATGCATCTGCTCGTAGTCATAGAAAATCAGGCGACCGTTGTTGGTGACATCCTCGGTGATCCAGATGCCATCCCTTGTGCAACGCAAGAAGCCGGGGCCATGCAGGCCACCAAGCACTGTCAGCATCGAACCGTCGCGGTATTCCTGCAACACCGATGTCTTGTTATCCACAACAAAGATGCGCCGGTCGCGGCCAACACAGACACCCTCACCAGCCTTGAAACCTTGGTGCAGGACTGTTTTTTCCAGTGTGCCCGGATCGACCTGCAGCAGGCGGCCACCCGTTGTGTCCTCGATCACCAGCCATTGTCCTGCCGTTGTGCCGACTATTGATTCCGGTTTCACCAGCATCAACAGCGGCTCCACCTTGCCGTCTTTCCAGCGCAATACCGGCTGGTTGGCCATTTCCTGGGTGATCACCACACCGCCGGGATAGGGCAGCAAGCCATTGGGTTTGTACAACCCGTCTGCCAGCACGCGGTAACGCTCGTTGGCCAGATCGAGCTGCACGAGCCTGCCCTGGCCAGGACCACCGAGATGCTGGCGCGGTGACAGGGTCGCCACGATGCTGCCATCCGGCATGCGCGCCAGCGAAGTGATGCGCTCGAGGTTGTCCTGCACCACTACATAAGACCAGCCATGCGCCACCGACACTGGCGTGAAACGGAGCCAGGCCAGCATTGCCAAGGCGAATAACAGCAGTAATGCCAACACGGCAAGCGTCAGCTTGAGCAAAGGCATCCGTGACAACCGCCACCCCGGACAGGAATTCACACGGCAGGCATTGCAACATCGCTGGCGTGAATATTTTGTCAATTGAGCCAGGCGCTTGCTTGCGCTAGTGTGCTCACCTCCCCGCACTGCCCGTAGCCATGCTGACCTCTACCCTTTTTATTGCCGCCAGCGCATGCCTGGCATTCCTCTCGCGCCATTGCCTGCGCGACTGGCGTTCGCACGGCTTCTACCGTTTCCTCGCCTGGGAGTGCATCCTGCTGCTGTTGCTGCACAATGTGCCGTTCTGGTTTGAACAGCGCTTTGCCTGGTACCAGCTCATATCGTGGTTGCTGCTGTTCCTGTCGATCCCACTGGTAGTTTCCGGCGCCGTGTTGCTGAAACGCCATGGCGCAAGCGATGCACAGCGCTCTGATCCCGCCCTGCTGGGCTTTGAAAAAACGGCCCAGCTCGTGACACACGGCATCTATCGCCACATCCGCCACCCGCTGTATGCCTCGCTCTTGCTGCTCGCGTGGGGGCTGTACTTCAAACAACCCCTGTGGTGGCCAGGGCTGCTGCTGGCCACTGGCGCAACGATTGCGCTGGCAGTCACGGCACTCGCCGAAGAACGGGAAAACCTCGCTTACTTTGGTGATGACTACGCCGCCTACATGCAGCGCAGCTGGCGTTTCTTGCCCGGGATTTACTAGCGCGCCGCGAACGCGGCCGCATGGGCCTGCAGCAGGATGTGCCAGTCGGCGTCACTGAACATGGTCGCGCGTTTGCGCAATTGCTCGAAGTCACGCTGGGCAGCCGTTGCCGCGCGGAGGCAGCGGCGGCTGTTCTCGAGGTCGATCAGCGCTGCACGCACCGGGCCTTCGGCCGCATCATCCGTCACAAAAATGTGGTTCGGGTACAGGTTGGTGTGCTGCCAGCGCTGGCGATGCAGGGTACCGAGCATACGGCCGACGGCACGCAGCATTTCTGCCTGCCTTTCATCGCTGACGCGGCCGCGCTCGCGGCGCAGGCCCCAGTGGAACAGGTCGCGATATCCAGCCAGCGCTTTCGTCACCAGCACGGCACGCCATTGTCCGCCATCTTTCTCATCCCCGGCAAAAACCACCTCGGGTACTGTGACGCCGCTGGCGGCCACGGCTGCCAGGGCATCGCGCTCGCGCAAGGCGGTGGGTCGCCCGAACGGGTAACGAACACTGCGGTAGAGGTGGTTGGTTTGCAGCTTTACATACAACAGTCCGTGCACAGGATCCTGTACACGCTTGACGCCACTCTCACCGTCGCGGCGACGGTTGGGCGGCTCGACCCACTCGCCCTCGCGCTGCCACCAGGCAGCAACGGTCACGACAGGTGTTCCCGGCAGTAGTCGGTGATGCCGCTGCGGATCTTGCCCTCGAACATCGACAGGAACAGGCTCAGCTTGATCTCGATATCGATATAGTGCGGATGCAAGGTCAGCGAGCCGGTGGCACCGCTGCGGCGCAAGTCGAGGCGATGGCCGTGCCAGGTGCAGGCGAACTCGTATTCCTCACCCATTTTCTCGATGAGCTCGTTCAACAGTTCTCGCACCTTGTGTTCCGGCTGCTGGTGATCATGGCGGATGCGGATGGTGGCCATCAGCTTACTTGCCCACCTTGAAATCCGCTTTCAGTTTTTTCGGCACCATGGCCTTTTTCAGGCGGGCATATTGCGGGATGCCGTGCTTGTACGGCGGGTAGTCCTCGCCCTGGATCAGCGGTTCCAGGTAGGCCCGGCAGGCCGGCGTGATGCCATAGCCGTCTTTCGTGATGAAGTCGCGCGGCATTTTCTTCTCCACGTTGGCCACTTTCGCCAACGGCGCTTCAGTGATCGTCCACGAATATTTCTTGCCGCTGCCGCGAGTGATCGCCGGCATCACGGCATTGCGTCCTTTCAGCGCCATCTCGACCGCCGCCTTGCCGACGGCATAGGCCTGCTCGACATCGGTTTTCGAGGCGATGTGACGCGCCGCACGCTGCAGGTAATCCGCCAGCGCCCAGTGGTACTTGTAACCGAGCTCGTCCTTCACCATCTGCGCCAGCGTCGGTGCAACACCACCGAGCTGCTTGTGGCCAAACGCATCGACCGTGCCGGCATCGGCGAGGAAGGTGCCATCCTTGTACTGGGTGCCTTCACTGGCCACGATGACGCAGTAGCCATTTTTCTGCACAGTCTCTTTCACGCGCTTGAGGAATTTCGCCTTGTCGAAAGCGATTTCCGGGAAGAGGATGATGTGCGGTGCATCGCCTTCCTGTTCCGCAGCGAGCCCGCCCGCAGCGGCAATCCAGCCGGCATGGCGACCCATCACTTCGAGGATGAACACTTTGGTCGAGGTTTCGCACATCGAGGCCACATCCAGTGCCGCCTCTTTCGTCGATACCGCGACGTACTTGGCCACAGAACCGAAACCGGGGCTGTTGTCGGTGATCGGCAAGTCGTTGTCGACCGTCTTCGGCACATGGATCGCCTGGATCGGGTAACCCATGGTTTCCGACAGCTGCGAGATCTTCAGGCAAGTGTCAGCCGAGTCACCGCCACCGTTGTAGAAGAAGTAACCGATGTTGTGCGCCTTGAACACCTCGATCAGACGCTCGTACTCGGCGCGATGCTGCTCGATGCTCTTCAGTTTGTAACGGCAGGAACCGAAAGCACCGGATGGCGTGTGTTTCAGCGCATGGATGACTGCTGCACTTTCCTTGCTGGTATCAATCAGCTCCTCGCGCAGCGCACCGATGATGCCATTGCTGCCGGCATAGACCTTGCCGATCCTGTCACTGTGGGCGCGGCAGGTTTCGATGACGCCGGCGGCCGAGGCGTTGATCACGGCGGTCACACCGCCGGACTGGGCATAAAAAGCGTTCTTTTTCGCAACAGGCTTGGTGGCGGGTTTCTTGCTGGTGGCCATGGGAGGGAATTCCTGGGTGAAGGTGTGCGCTATCTTACTGAAAGCCTTGCCGGGATAAAACGCCGCTTGGCGTTCCCGACGGGCTGTGCTTTACTCTGTTGGCTGTCGCCGCGCGACAGCGAAGGGGCGACAGGTTGTTGCCGTGTGCAGCAAGCGTTTGCCACTGATCACCCATCAGCAGAAGGAATGTCTCATGATAAAAAGAATGGCTACATTGGCAGCACTCGGCTCCGTCGCACTGCTCACCGGCTGTGCCGCCGGCTACACCCCGGTCAGCGTCGGCCTGATCACCGACGTCAAGGGCCCGATCACTGCCACGGAATACAAGGGCACCAGCAAGACTGGCACCGCCTGTGCCAGCACCATCATCGGTCTGGTAAACAGCGGCGATGCGTCGATCGCGGCCGCCAAGGCTGAGGGCGGCATCAAGACTGTCTCTACGGTCGACTTCCACACCAAGGGCTTCTACCCCTTCTTCGGCAAGACCTGCACCATCGTCAGCGGCGACTGAGCTGCCTGGCATCGGCCGGCCCTGCTGTCGCAGGGCCCGGCCTCCCTACTGCAAGGCCGCCATCACTGACGCTGTGAGCGGCTCCATGCCTGCAGCCGCTCCCACACGGCTGCCTCGCGGTCAGCACAGCCGTGCAGGATCTCTTCCAGCACGGCGGTATCCATCGCTTCACGCCCCTTGCACATCTTGCTCGCCCGCAGGGCAAACAGCCGCCAGTGGTCGCCGGCATCGGTCATCAGGCGCGCCGCTTCCTTCAGCTCGTCGCTGACCAGCACTTTGGCCGACTCACGCAGGAATGCGCCGTAGATAAAACGGAAGCCTGCCCCACCGGTGCCGATTTCCTCCTGCATGCGCACGATGTGGCCGAGGTAGAGCGGCAGGTACTGCTCGCGTTTCGCGCGATCACGCTCCAGCTTGCGCAGCTGTGCCCCCATGTGGCGTATGCCGCGGATGCCGATAAACGGCAACGGCGCGCCGGTCATCGTGCGCAGGTTGCGCTGGATAGCCGCCGGCACCAACCGGGCATGGTCGATACTGTCCGGCACACGGTCTGCCAGGTACATCAGGCCTTTCGCCGCCAGGGCACCTTTGGCGAAGCGCGCTTTCTGCAGCGCGGCGCGATCGCAGCGCACCGGCTGCTCGAACACCGGGTCGCTGATCAGATAGTCATCGCCGTCGCGGCCATAGACCAGCAGGTTGTGCGCGTTGAAATGAAAACGCATGCCCTCGGGAAAGTACGGCAGCCAGAACACCGAAGTCTGCAGGCCGACCACGCGGCCGCGATCGAGCTCGGCATCCAGCGCAGCCATGCCTTTCGCGGCATTGCGGAATGTCTGCCGGCGCATGTGCACGCCGAGCGTTTTCTGCAGGCCATTGATGATCGCGCGCGGCGGCATGCGATAGGCAATCAACGGCAAGCCCGACAGCTTGACGAACGGGATCAGCGCAAAGCCCAAGGCTGATGCCAGGCCGAACGCCATCGGCTCGCTCAGAGGCAAGCCCTGGTGCGTCAGCATCGCCGACATCACCCCGCTCTCGCAGTGCGCGGATTGCTGGTGGGTAAAATCGTTCACGGGTTCTGCACCAGAGTTTTCAAGGTAGTGATGTCGATGCCAAGGGCTTCACTGTAGCGCGCGAGCACTGTGTCATTCAGTCGCCGGTAAATCGCCGGGCGGAAATGGCGGCGGATACGCCAGCGCCAGATACCGCTGGTTTGCGCCAGCAGCGCCTCATCCATGCGCCGGTAGGCCATGTAGTATTCGAGCGGCGATGTCTCGCCGCGCTGCGCGCGCTGCCACGCTACCTGCTGCTGTTGCGCGAGCAGGTCCAGCGCCGAACCGGTGGCGATCTCCTCCGCTTCCCAGCCCGTCGATGGCACACCGACATAATTGCCATCGCGATCTGTCGCGTACAGCAACTTGCGATGGCCGCCGTAGGTGTGGCTGTTGTCTTGCGGGACTTCGCTATGGTCCATGATCGCTCCGCTGCTCAAACTGCCGTCAGGTGCATGAAAGCCGTGGAGAAGCGGCCGCTTTCGGGCACGTAACACAGCACGGTGTCACCGGCGCGCAAGCGATCACTGCGCAAGAATTCATCCAGCATGATGTAGATCGACGCCGAGCCGGTATTGCCTTTTGTCGCCAGGTTGGTGAACCAGCGTTCTTGCGGTATATCCAGCCCGGCGCGCTGCAAGCCGGCATGCACCTTGTCGCGGAAAAACTGCGATGAATAATGCGGCAGGAAATGGCTGACCGAGCCGGCCTTTAACTGGCGCTTGCCGATGATCGTGCGCAGCGGCTTCTCCACCGTGTACAAGATCACCTGTTCGTTCAGCAGTTTGACATCCTGTTTCACCGACAGCACAGAGTGCGCATCGCGCTCAGCTACAGTGAACTGTTGCCAGCCCTGCAAGGATCCATCCGTACGCTTCTCCCCGCCGGCATACATGCAGGTCTCCATTTCGCCCGCGTAGGACAGGATGTCGATCCAGTCAATGCGCAGTGACAACCCCCCGGCACGCGGTTCGCGTTCGACCAGCAGCGCGCCGGCGCCGTCTGATAACATCCAGCGCAGGAAATCCTTCTCGAACGCCAGCTCCGGCTGTTTTTCCAGCAGCGCGAGCTGGCTGTCCATCTCTGCCGAAAAATTGTCCGCTTTCATACTGGCGGATGCGAGCTCGGAACCGGTCGCCACTGCTCTTGCACAATCGCCAGAGCGCACCGCATTGACCGCATAGCGCAATGCCGTCATCCCCGCCACGCAAACGCCACCGGTGCTGGCGACTTCACAAGGCGGCAAACCCAGCTCGCCCTGTACCATGCTGGCATGGCCAGGCATCAGCTGGTCGGCAATCGAGGTGCCACAGGCGAGGCAGTCAATGCTGTCGAGCGGCACACCGAGCCCGCGCACGGCTTCGGCCGCCAGTTGTGCATTGCTGTGCGTGAACTGCAATGTCTGCGGGTCGATAGCATAGTGGCGCGACACAATGCCGTTGCTGCGCAGGATGGTGCGCCGCGCACGCGACGGCTTGCCGCCAACCTGGCCGAGCAAACGCTCCATGCTGTCATTGTCGACCGGCGCGTGCGGCAGGAAAGCACTGCTGCCGGTGATGTATACCGGAACTGTCATGGAATCGGGTATTCCTTCATGTTGTCGCGCGCCTCACCGGACGGGGCGGCAAAGGCGGCACGCTGGCGGGCGATGCGCTCGCGCATCAGCGGTGCCAGCAGGCGCTTGATGACGGCACTCAATGGCACCACGGTGAGGATCATTGTCACCAGGAAAACGATATAGAGGCACAGGACCAGCTGCCGCGCCACGGAGGACGGCGGGCCGATCAGGCGCAGCAACTTGCCCCAGATGACAAAACTGCGGCGCGCGATTTTCTCCGAGGCAATGAGGCGCTCGTTGACACTCACCGCCCCCAGCCCACGCAACATCGGTTCGCGGCTGGCCGGGTCGCGTTGCGGCAATTGTGCCGCAATCGCCGCGCCGAAACGGGCGGCAGCGGCGATCTCATCGGCCGGGATGCCGGCGGCCGGGATACGCCCACCCAGGAAAGGCCCGCGCCGGCCGGTCAGCATCCACAGTGGCGTGGAAATGAAGGTCGCTGCCGGATGGGCGCGGTCGACCAGCACGACGTTGTCGACCAGCACGGCGCCCAGCTCCGCCAGGCGCGCTTTCATCACCTCCTGTGCCATCAGCCACATGTTGCGGCAGGCGATGACGGTAATGACCGGGCGACCACCGAGCAGGTGTACCGCCTCGCGGCTTTGCAGGAAGGCCATCACCGGCTGGGACGGCGACAGGAACCACACCTGGTAGGCGAGGATCACGAGGTCGAAGTGGGCGTGCATGTCCACCTGCAGCGGCCGGATCGGCAGCGGGTCTTCGTGCACGGTCTCGGGAAAGGTATTGAAGAAGCGCAGGAACGGCCACGGGAACGGGTAAGGCGCAGCCGGCTGCAGCGGCTCGAACACCACTTCGATGTCTGGCGAGGCCAGCAGCGGCGCCGCCAGCGCCCGCACAACCGCGTCAAGCTGGCCGGTCTGCGACCAACCTATCACCAGCACCCGCTTGCTCATGCCGGGGCGAGCTCCAGGTTACCCTCGGCCACCAGCGCGCCGCCCACGGTGCAGCGGAAGCGCACACGGCCGCCCTTGGCCTCGGCGCAGGACACCGCGCAGGGCTGGCCTGGCCGCAGCGGGCGCAGGAACTTGAGCTTGCGGATGCCCGCCACCCGCCAGCCCGGCAGGGCTTGCGCCACGGCGGCTGCAACCTGGTCGAGGATCACGACCCCGGGCACCAGCGGGTTGCCGGGAAAGTGCCCCGGCAGGGCAGGATGGTCGTGGGGGATCGTGAACTGCATGTCGCGGCCAAGGTCTGGGTCAGCCCGCCATGATAAACGCCTGCCCGCTTGGGGCAAATCGCAGTGGCACCGCCGGAACAAACGGTAGAAAATGGCCTCCCACCGATTGACCGAGCCAGTACACAGGAGCCAGCCGTGGATTTCGAATTCAGCCCTGACCAGCAGCAGTTCATCAACGACGTGCGCGCATTCCTCGCCGAAGAGGCCAGGAAGCCCTATGCGAAAGAAGTGATGAGCCCCGAGCGCGAGGCAGACTCGATGCTAGCCGACAGCCCCGAGCGCCGTGAATTCAACAAGCAGCTGGCCAAGAAGCGCTACCTGGGCATGAGCTGGCCGCTGGAGTACGGCGGCCAGGCCAAAGAGGGTATCTATGAATACCTCGTCAACGAGGAGCTGGCCTCGGTCGGCGCACCGCTGATCGGCAAGGGGGTTGGCTGTGTCGGCAAGACGCTGATCCGCCACGGCTCCGAAAAACACAAGACCGAATTCCTGCCCCAGATCCTGAACGCCGAGATCGAGTTCTGCCTCGGCTATTCTGAACCCGGTGCCGGTTCCGACCTGGCCTCGCTGAAACTGAAAGCCGAGAAAATCGACGGCGGCTGGAAGGTAAACGGACAGAAGATCTACAACACGTCTGCCCATTTTGCCGACTGGTACTGGCTGGCTGCGCGCACCGATTTCGATGTGCCGAAGCACAAGGGCATCTCGCTGTTCCTGATCCCGATGAACTCGCCGGGCATCACCGTGCGCGAAATCAAGACCATGGGTGACCACCGCACCAACGAGGTTTTCTTCGACGACGTGTTCGTGCCGGATGACGCCCTGGTCGGCGAACTGAACAAGGGCTGGGTCTACATCTGCGAGGCGCTCGATTACGAACGCTTCACCCTGTACACCGTCGGCCCGATCCAGAAGAAATTCGATGTTTTCATCGACATGATCAAGCATGAAACGCGCGACGGCCAGCCGCTGAAAGATGACCCGTATGTGCGCAAGATCGTCGCGCAGCTGGCCACGGACCTGGAAACCTGCGTGATGCTGCAGCGGCGCGTCATCGCCGCTGCCTGCAAGGGCGGTGTGCCGACGGTCGAAGCCGCCATGTGCAAGCTGTACAGCACCCAGCTCGGCCAGCGCCTTGCGAATGCAGCCCTCGACATCCTCGGCCCCAGCAGCATCCTGCATGAAGGCGTCGAGCACGCGCCGTGCCATGGCAAGTGGGAACACTCGCTGCGCGCGACAGCACTCGACACCATCGGCGGCGGCACTTCGGAAGTGCAGAAGAACATCATCGCGCGCCGCGGACTCGAACTGCCACTGGCCATGTAAGCCAATGGGTCGCGGCCTTGGGCCGCTCCTACACGAGGCCGTAGCCATGAGCGAGCTCCCGCAACAGATACAGGACTGGATCGGCCAGGTCGTCGTCACCGACGTGGCCGAGGTCGCCGTCGAGCAATCGCTGATCGAGAATTTCTGTTCGGCGGTCGAGGACGGCAACCCGCGCTACTGGCAGGAAGGTTTCTCGCCACCGGGCATGATCTCCGCCTACAACCGCCCGCATCCATGGACACCGGCGCGCGGCGACAAGCCGGTCAACCGACCGCTGGAACTGCACTTCCGCGTCAAGGACCTGCTTGAACTGCCGCGCGGCATCGTCACCGAACTCACCTTCGAATTCGGCGTGCCAGTGCGCGTCGGCGACCGCCTGCGCGCCGAGCAGTCACTGCGTGAAGTGAGCGAGCTGAAAACCAACAAACTCGGCACCGGCCGCAACTGGACCATCGACGTGACCTACAAGAACCAGCGCGATGAAGTGGTCGGCATCGAGACGCTCGGCTTCTTCGGCTACAACAGGAGCTGAGATGAACATCGGCGACCGACTGCCCGAACTGCGTGTGGCGATGACCGCGCAGAAAATCATCAGCGCTGCAGCCGCCACCCGCGACTGGCAACCGATCCACCATGACCACGAAGCCGCCATCAAGGCCGGCTTGCGCGGCGTGATCCTCAACTCGCCATCACAGGCCGGCTGGATCAGCAAATACATCACCGACTGGGCCGGGCCAGGCGCCATCATCAAGCGCATGTCTTTCCGGATGAAAGACTCGATCTGCCCCGGCGA
>CALMIC010000205.1 GCA_937864065.1 uncultured Cellvibrionales bacterium
GACACGCCGAGATCGAGGGCCTGCTGCAGGTCGGCCAGCGCGCCCTCGACCACCTGCCCCGGCAGCCCGTGCATCAGGTCGATGTTGATCCGGTCAAACCCGGCCGCCTGTGCCAGCCGCACTGCCGCCACCGCCTGGGCGCTGTCGTGGATGCGGCCAAGTGCCTGCAGTTGCAGCGCATCAAAACTCTGCACGCCGAGCGACAGCCGGTTGACGCCCGCAGCACGAAAACCTGAAAACTTTTCCGCCTCGGCGGTGCCGGGATTCGCCTCCAGCGTCACCTCGATGCCATCGGCAAACGGGATGACAGCCTGCACGCCATCCAGAATGGCCCGGATGGCGGCGGTGGAAAACAGCGACGGCGTGCCACCGCCAAAGAAAATGCTCTGAAGGGAACGGCCTTGCACAAACTGCAAGTCTTGCTGCAGGTCGGCGAGCAGGCTGGCGACATAATCCGCTTCCGGCAACACATCCGCCGTGTGCGAATTGAAATCGCAGTACGGGCATTTGCGCACGCACCAGGGAATATGGATGTACAGCGCCAGTGGCGGCAGTTGCAGCATGGCGCCCAACGCGGCTGCGTCAGCGGTACTGCGGCAGCAAGCCGTGCAACTGCTGCAACAGCAACTGCATGGCTTGCCCGCGATGGCTGATGCGGTTCTTCTCCACCGGCTCGAGTTGCGCGGAACTGCACTGGTGTGTCGGCACCCAGAACAGCGGGTCATAGCCGAAGCCGTTGTCGCCGCGCGGCGCGAACAGGATGCTGCCGTGCCACACGCCATGGCAGACCAGTGGCACCGGATCGGCAGCGTGGCGCATGAACACCAGCACGCAGTGGAACTGCGCACTGCGTTGTTCTTCCGGCACATCGGCCAGCAGCTCCAGCAATTTGCGATTGTTAGCCGCATCGTCGGACGGTTCGCCGGCAAAGCGCGCGGAATAGATGCCCGGCTCGCCACCCAATGCATCGACCGCGATACCGGAATCATCGGCAATCGCCGGCAGGCCGGTCAGATGTGCCGCATGGCGCGCCTTGATGATGGCGTTTTCGATAAACGATTTTCCGTCCTCGACCGCATCCGGAATACTGAACTGCGATTGCGGCAGCACCTCGAACGGCAGGCCGGCCAGCAACGCCTGCATTTCGGCAAGTTTCTTGCGGTTGCCGGTGGCCAGGACGATGCGATGCATCAGCGGGTCAACCGGTAGATCGCCATTTCCGCCAGCATGTTCGGCCAGGCAACCGACAAGCGGTCGTCATCGCGCCCGGCAGTGACGTAACGGCGATTGAGGATACGGATACCGTGCTCGCGGCAGAAATCCTCGAAATCGGCAATGGTGCAGAAGTGGATGTTCGGCGTGTCGTACCAGGTGTACGGCAGGAACTCCGACACCGGCATATGGCCGCGCAGCACCAGGTGGTAGCGGCAGCGCCAGTGGCCGAAATTGGGGAAGGACACAATACATTCGCGCCCGATGCGCAGCATTTCGTCCAGCACGCGATGTGGATAACGAACAGCCTGCAGCGTTTGCGACATCACCACCGTGTCGAAACTGCCGCTGTCGAAGTTCTGCAAACCCTCATCAAGGTTCTGCTCGATAACACTCACGCGTTTCGCGATGCACTGGCTGATCTTGGCATGGTCAATTTCCAGGCCATAACCGGTCACCTGCTTGCGCGCGGCAAGCTCGGCCAACAGGGTTCCGCCGCCACAACCAAGATCCAGCACCCGTGAGCGCGGCTCGATCCATTGCTGCAGGATGTCGAGGTCAATACGCATGTCAGACCTCGATACTGTGCATGTAGGTACCGAACACCTGCCGATAGCGCTCGATCGGGATCAGGAACGCATCGTGGCCGTATTCGGAATCGATTTCCGCATACGTCACTGCCTTGCCGGCGCGCAGCAGCGCATTGGCAATCTCGCGCGAACGCTCGGGCGAGAAGCGCCAGTCGGTGGTGAACGAAATGACGAGGAAACGGCTGCCGGTTTTCGCAAAAGCCTGCGCGGGGTTATCGTTGAAATCGCGCGCGAGATCGAAGTAGTCCAGCGCCTGCGTCATCAGCAGGTAGGTGTTTGCATCGAAACGGTCGGAAAAGGTTTCACCCTGGTAGCGCAGGTAACTGCCCACCTGGAACTCGATCGTCGCCTCGGTGCCGGGCTCGAATGTTCCTCTGCGCAGGTCACGACCGAACTTCTGGCCCATCGCATCGCCGGACAGGTAAGTCACATGGCCCACCATGCGCGCTATCGCCAGGCCCTTGCGCGGCGCGGTGTCGTGCTCGAGGTAACGCCCGTCATGGAAGTCCGGGTCGGAGGTGATCGCCTGGCGCGCAATCTCGTTGAACGCGAGATTCTGCGCCGTCAGTTTCATCGCCGAGGCAATGACCACGCAATGGCGCAAGCGTTCGGGGTAATCGACGCACCAGCGCATCGCCTGCATGCCGCCGAGGCTGCCGCCCACCACAGCGGCCCAAACGTCGATGCCCAGCGCATCCATCAACATCGCCTGCGTCTTTACCCAGTCGCGCACACGCAGGCGGGGGAAATCCGGGCCCCACGGGCGGCCGGTGTCCGGGTTGGTGCTGGTCGGGCCGGTGCTGCCGTGGCAGCCGCCGATGTTGTTGAGGCTGACAACGAAAAAACGGTTGGTATCGATCGGCTTGCCGGGACCGATGTAGTAATCCCACCAACCCGGTTTGTCATCCGCCAGGCTGTGGTAACCCGCCGCATGGTGATGACCCGACAAGGCGTGGCAGATCAGCACGGCATTGCTGCGCGCCGCATTCAGCGTGCCATAGGTTTCATAGACGATACGCACAGGCGCGAGTGCGCGCCCGGACGCCAGCTGGACCGGTCCGGGGAAATCAATCTGTTGCGGTGTGACGATACCCACCGAATCTGCGGGGATTTCTGCAGGCATTGCGCGCGATATTCCGGTGCCGGTTGCTGTGATGGCGCAGTCTACGGGCAGGCATGGAGGGGCGCAACCTGCGGCTTTCTATGGCAGGGCTTCTGGTGTATGTTGCTAGGACAACGTCCCGCCGCGCAGCCCGGCTGCACGCCATTCCGATACCGACAACACCATGGCCAAGATCGCGATCATCAAACTCTTCTACGGCATGACGATCACCGGCGCCCAGCTGGCAGGCCAGTTGCTCGCGCACGGCCACCAGCCGAAGGTGATTTACTTCAAGAAGCAGGAAGTGGTGCCGCTGGACAATTACGATCCCGAGGAGTTCGTGTTTGGCGATGTGCCGATGCGCAGCTATGCGATCAACAAGGAAGGCGCCTACCTGTACGACACCTCGGCCTGGAAGAAAAACAAGCCGCAAGAACTGCAACACCTGGTCACGCTGCTCAAGGAGTTCCAGCCGGATGCCATCGGCATCACTTGCCTCAGCCATGCGATGAAGCAAGCGGAAGCGGTGACCGCGCATCTGCGCCAGCATTTCAGCCAGCCGATCCTGTGGGGCGGCACTGGGCCTACCATTGAACCGGACCGCTCGATTGCGCACGCCGATGTGGTCTGTGTCGGCGAAGGCGAGGATGTCATCGTCGAGATCGCCAACCGGCTGGACGCAGGCGAGTCGCTCACCGGCATCGCCGGCACGTGGTGCCGCCTGCCGGATGGCAGCGTGCAGAAAAACCCGAAACGCCCGGTCGCCGACCTGGAGCAGATCGCCATGCCGTACTGGGAGGCCGAGCACTTCGCCTTCATCAACGGCCCGCGCTTCGAACGCCAGTTCCTGCCGAATGCGCACAACGTCGACAAGTCTTACCAGATCATGACGCAACGTGGCTGCCCGTTCTCCTGCTCTTTCTGTGTCGAGAGTTTCTACCAGAACGAGTTCGGCAAGAAGGATTCCCTGCGCCGCATGTCGCCAGAGAAAGCGATTCGCGAGCTGCTCTATGCCAAAGACGTGCTCGGCTACAGAACAGTGACCTTCATGGACGATGTCTTCACCGTCAACCCGCGCTGGCTGGAGGAATTCCTCGGGCTGTACAAGCAGCAGGTCGGCCTGCCGTTTTTCTGCTACACCTACCCGACCACGCACAACCCGAAAGTGCTGGCGATGCTGAAGGATGCCGGCTGCCATGCCATCACCATGGGCGTGCAATCGGGCAGCTACCGCATCCTCACCGAAGTGTATGACCGGCCGACCAAAATCGGCCGCGTGACCAAGGCCGCGCAGGAAATTGTCGACTCCGGCATCCCGGCGGCAACGTTCGACCTGATCCCGCAGACCGAATTCGACAAGGAAGAGGATTTGCGCGAGACGCTCGAACTGTTGCTGCAGATCCCGAAGGAGATGGACTCGACGTTCTACAACATCATGGCCTATTTCCCGAACTACCCGATCCAGGACAAGTTCCGCGATGCGCAGCTGCTGGCTTCGTCAGAGCGCCTGACGGAAGACACCTACCTGTACTACTTCAAGCTGTTTGGCCTGACACGCACGGCGATGCCGATGGAGCAAGTTCGGGCACTGGCGGCCGACCCGAAATACCGCGCCGACCACAACCTGCTGAACCCGCTGCTGGATGATGCGAACATGCTGAAGCCGAACTATGGCGAGCTGATCGAGCTCGGCATCCAGCGCGAACGGGAAAAACGCGAGCAGGACGCGCTCAGGCAAGCGCGAGGATAAAGTCCCACTGCGCCTTGCTGACCGGCGTGATTGACAGCCGGTTGCCACGCGCGAGCACCGCCATGCCATCCAGCTGCGCGTGCTGCTTCAACTCGTTCAGGGTGATGGTGCGCGGGAACTTGCGCACGAACTTCACATCGACACGGTACCAGCGCGGATTGTCAGCAGTGGCTTTCGGGTCGTGGTACTTGCTGTCGGGATCCTGTGCCGTCACATCCGGGTAGCCGGCTTTCGCCACCTGCATGATGCCGACAATGCCCGGCTCTGCACAGTTGGAGTGATAGAAAAACACCTGGTCGCCGACCTGCATCTGGTCGCGCATCATGTTACGCGCCTGGTAATTGCGCACACCGTCCCACGGCTCGGTCTGCTTCGGCCTGGCCATCAGGTCGTCGATGCCGAACACATCCGGCTCGGATTTCATGAGCCAGTACTGCATGGCGGTTACTCCTGCACCAGCTTTTCCATCTCCGGCAGGCTCAGGTGGCGCGCATCCTTGCCTTTGACCAGGTAGATCACTTGCTCGGCAATGTTGCGTGCATGGTCACCGATGCGCTCCAGTGAGCGCAGCGCCCACAGCACGTTCAGCACGCGCGAGATGGTACGCGGGTCTTCCATCATGAACGTGATCAGCTCGCGCATCGCGGAGCCATACTCCTGGTCCACGTCCTTGTCCTCGCGCGCCACCGCGAGCGCCAGCTCGACATCGAAACGGGCAAACGACGTCAGGGAATCGCGCACCATGTTGCGTACGTGGTTACCGATGTGGCGGATCTCGACATAGCCCTTCTGGCCGTCATTCTGTTCCGACAGGCTGATGGCCATCTTGGCGATCTTGGATGACTCGTCACCGATGCGCTCGAGGTCGCGCACGATCTTGGCCACCACCAGCACCATGCGCAGGTCGCTGGCCGCCGGCTGGCGCCGCGCGAGGATACGCGTGCACTCCTCGTCGATACTGATCTCGAAGTTGTTGCTCTGGATTTCCGCTACCAGCACCTGTTGCGCCAGGGCGCTGTCGGCACTCTCCAGACTCTGGATCGAGTCGAGCAGCTGTTGCTCGACCACGCCACCCATCTGCAACAGGTGCGCCTTCAGTGCTTCGAGGTCGCTGTTGAACTGGCGGGAAATGTGCTGGTCGAATTGCATATTGTCCATCTGTCTGTCTCCCGCCTCAGCCGAAGCGTCCGGTGATATAGGCTTCTGTCAGTTTGTGTTGCGGATTGGTGAACACGCGCTCGGTATCGTTCACCTCGATCAGCCGGCCGAGATGGAAGTACGCCGTGCGCTGCGACACGCGCGCTGCCTGCTGCATCGAGTGGGTCACTATCGCAATCGTATAGTTTTCCGACAATTCGGCAATCAGTTCCTCGATCTTGGCGGTGGCGATCGGGTCAAGCGCCGAGCAGGGCTCGTCCATCAGGATCACCTCCGGGTTCACTGCGATGGTACGCGCGATACACAGGCGCTGCTGCTGGCCACCGGACAGGCCAGTGCCGGGCTGGTCAAGCCGGTCTTTCACTTCTTCCCACAGGCCGGCGCGGCGCAGGCTGGTCTCGACGATCTCGTCAAACTCGATGCGGCGTGTGGCCAGGCCGTGGATGCGCGGGCCATAGGCCACATTCTCATAGATCGATTTCGGGAACGGGTTCGGCTTCTGGAACACCATGCCGACACGTGCACGCAATGGCACAACATCCATCTTGCCGTAGATGTTTTCCTGGTCGAGGCAGATATCGCCATCCACCCGGCAACCGAGAATGGTGTCATTCATGCGGTTCAGGCAGCGCAACAGTGTCGACTTGCCGCAACCGGACGGCCCGATCATCGCCAGCACTTCGTTCGCGGCGATATCAAGGCTGACATTGTGGATCGCCTGCTTCTCGCCGTAGAAAACATTGGCGTCGCGAATTGTCATCTTCGGGTTATCCACCAGCGGCTTGCCGACGGTCCTGTCCGTGTAAGCAATGTCTTTCATTCGGATCGCTCTTCTCGTTTCTGTTGTCGCCAGGTTACCAGCGACGCTCCAGCTTGTTGCGCAGCCATACGGCCAGCGCATTCATCACCAGCAGGAATGCCAGCAATACCATGATTGTCGCCGACGTGCGCTCGACAAACGCCCGCTCCGGCGAATCGGCCCACAGGAAAATCTGTACCGGCAACACGGTGGCAGCATCGGTGATGCCGCGGGGGACATCAACAATGAAGGCAACCATACCGATCATCAGCAGCGGCGCCGTTTCACCAAGTGCGCGCGCCATACCGATGATGGCACCCGTCAGCATGCCAGGCATGGCCAGCGGGATGACATGCTGTGTGACCATCTGCATGTGCGAGGCACCGATGCCGAGCGCCGCTTCGCGGATCGACGGCGGCACCGACTTGATGGCTGCACGGCTGGAAATGATGATGGTCGGCAATGTCATCAGCGTCAGCACCAGACCGCCCACCAGCGGCACCGAACGCGGCAAGCCGAACAGGCCGATCAGCACCGCAAGGCCGAGCAAGCCGAAAATGATCGACGGCACGGCCGCCAGGTTATTGATATTGATCTCGATGAAATCCGTGAAGCGATTTTTCGGTGCAAATTCTTCCAGGTAGACAGCCGCTGCCACACCGATCGGGAATGACAGCAGCAGCGTCACCAGCAAGGTCAGTGCCGAGCCTGCCAGCGCACTGCGGATACCGGCCTGCTCGGGCTCGCGCGAATCGCCGTTCTCGAAAAAGCCGCTGTTGAAACGCAGCTCCAGCTCACCGGACTTTACCCACTGCTCGATCCACTGCAATTGCTGGTCATTCAGGATGCGCTCGTCTTCCGCCAGATCCAGGCCACGAAAATGCTTGATGTAGGTGTCGGTTCGGTCATCCGCCAGCACCCAGAGCGTATGCGTCTGCCCCAGCGCCGCCGGATCATCGCGCAATAGCTGGCGCACCGCGTCACCCGCTGCCGAGCTCAGCAGCGCATTCAGGTCTTTCCTGTCCTTGCGCGCCGTCACTTCGGGAAAGCGCGCCTGCAGGGCTTTCTTGACTACCGCATCCACATTGGCGGCAGGCAAGGCGTCTGGCGTGGCCGCTTCGATACCCAGTACGGCAGGATCCAGCACGACTTCCAGCTTCACCCAGGTCTGGCGAAAAGCGCCCATGCCCTTGCTGAAAATATCCGTAAACAGCACAGCCACACAGGCAATGCCAAACAGGACAGACAACAGACCGAGCGCACGGAAAAACCGCTCCTTGCGGTAGCGGCGCGCCAGGCTGCTGTAGACCTTGTCGCGCGTATTCTGTTGGTGTTCGGATACGGAACTCATGGCGCGCTCACTCGTATTGCTCACGGTATTTCTTCACGATATGCAGGGCCAGCACGTTGAACAGCAGTGTGATAACAAACAACAACAAGCCGAGCGCAAAGGCGGCCAGCGTTTTCGCGCTGTCAAACTCCTGGTCTCCCACCAGCAGGGTGGCTATCTGTGCTGTCACCGTGGTGACGGATTCAAACGGGTTGGCCGTGAGGTTGGCGGCCAGGCCTGCAGCCATCACCACGATCATCGTCTCGCCAATGGCGCGGCTGACCGCCAGCAACACCCCACCGACGATGCCGGGCAGCGCTGCCGGGATGATGACCTTGATGATGGTTTCCGCTTGTGTGGCACCGAGCGCATAACTGCCATCGCGCATCGCCTGCGGCACCGCATTGATGACATCGTCAGACAGTGACGAGATGAACGGGATGATCATCACGCCCATCACCAGGCCCGCGACCAGGGCGCTTTCCGACGATACCGCCAGCCCCAGCTCCAGCCCCAGTTCGCGCACGATCGGCGCCACGGTCAGCGCGGCAAAAAAACCGTATACCACCGTCGGGATACCGGCCAGCAATTCCAGCAACGGCTTCATGACCCTGCGCACGGTAAAGCTGGCGTATTCCGACAGGAAAATGGCTGACATGAGGCCCGCTGGCACAGCAACCAGCATCGCAATCAGCGAGATCAGCAACGTGCCAGTAAACAGCGGCACTGCACCGAAAGCCCCCGAAGAACCGGCCTGGTCGGCACGGATCGCGATCTGCGGGCTCCACTCCAGGCCGAACAGGAATTCAGCGGGCGGCACGATACGGAAGAAGCGGATCGACTCGAACAACACCGAGACCACGATGCCCAGCGTCGTGAGGATAGCAATCATGGCGCAGGCGATCAGGAAACCGCGGCACACCTTTTCCACCTGCACACGCGCCTGCAACACCGGCGTCGTCCGCCACCAGGCCAGGGCAAACCCGGCCACCGCCAGCGCCACCAGCAGACTGAAAGCCAGCGCATTGCTCTTCACCGCGAGCTCCCGGTAGCGCGCGCCGGCTTCGAGGATTTCCACCGCAGCCGAGGCATCCATGTGGCCGCTGGCACTGTTCTTGATGGTGTTCATCAGGATCTGCAGTTCCACTGCCGGCAAGTCGCGCTGCGCAGCAGGCAAACCGGCAACGAACAGCGCGTTGACGGCTGCGTCTGCCGCCAGGGTCCACAACCCGCCTAGCAGCAAGGCGGGCACAGCACAGGTGATGGCTGCCAGCATGCCGTAATAGAACGGCAGGGAATCGAGGTAGCGAACGCCGCCAAGGCTGGCCGCCTGTGTCAGGGCTTTCTTCTGCCCGGCCACAAATGCCAGCAAGGCGAGGATCAACAACACTGCAAAAAAGACACCTGCGGTCATTCAATTCATACCCGGAAAGGTTTCTTGCAAGCAAAAAGGCCAGCAGCGCTCTACTGCCGGCCTTTTGCCCGGTTTCCCGCCATCACTTCGTGAGCGCTTCCATGGGCGTCAGGTTGGCCACTGCCGCCTTGGCTTTGGGCAGCTCATCGGCATGCAACGGGATCAGGCCCTTGTCGACCAGATAGCCATCTTCGCCAATCGCTGCATCACTCATGAATTCCTTCGCAAACTCATGCATGCCCGGCACACTGCCGACATGGCCTTTCTTCATGTAGACGAACATCGGGCGTGACAGCTTGTATTCGCCTGACGATACCGTTTCGGGAGTAGGATCCACACCTTCAATGGTTACAGCTTGCACCTTGTCGAGGTTTTCCTCGAGGAAGCTGTAGCCGAATACGCCGAAAGCGTTCTTGTTCGTGCCCAGCTTCTGCACGATAAGGTTATCGTTTTCACCAGCCTCGATGTAAGCACCATCTTCGCGGATGCTTTTGCACTTTTTCGCATAGTCATCCTTGTCGATTTTCTCGATGGCTTCCAACCAAGCGTAGGACTTGCAGCCATATTCCAGGGTCAGCTCCACAAACGAATCGCGGGTACCTGAAGATGGCGGCGGGCCGATAACCTCGATCTTCACATCCGGCAGCGACTTGTCGATGTCCTTCCAGGTCTTGTAAGTGTTATCGACCAGTTTTTCCTCGCCGTTTTTCGCCGGCACCTGTTTGGCGAGCGCCAGGTAGATCTGCTCGCGGGTGAGGTTCATCTTCGCGGCACCCTTGCCCTGGGCTACCGTCAGGCCGTCATAACCGATCGGCATCTCGACGATTTCCTTCACGCCATTCTCGGCACACTTCTCCTGCTCGGATTTTTTCATCCGGCGCGAGGCGTTGGTGAAATCCGGGGTATCCAGGGCCATGCCGGCACAAAACAGCTTCATGCCACTGCCGGTACCGGTGGACTCGACTTTCGGTGTCTTCATGCCGCTGGACTTGCCGAAACGCTCGGCCACCACGGTGGCGAACGGGTAAACCGTAGATGAGCCGACGATGTTGATGGTGTCACGGCCCTGGGCCTGGGCAGGCAGGTGGATGCCTGCGGTGATGGCGACGGCTGTAGCGAGGGGAAGCAGTTTCTTCATGGGCGTTGTCTCCGGTTGGCTCGGTCAGTACAGGCTGTCCTGATCGAAGCCAGCTTAGGTAGCTGCGGTGACAAGACTATGAACGAAATATGACAGAAATATGACAGCCAACCCCTGCCGTGCTGCCCCCCTCAGGGCGCAGCAGCGGCACTGGCCTCCTTGCCGGAGATGACTTTCGCCACGCCGGCTTTGGAAAGACCCTCGAAGGCCGCCCGGGGTGCGCCCGCTGCCACGTCGTCATAGCCGTCGGCATTGTGGTCGCCACCGCCGGACACCACAAAGCCCAGCTGGCCGCCCTTGCTGTCACCATCAATGGCAAACAACGGGGCGCCGCTATCTGCAGCATAGACGCTGATGCGCCCGCCGTCCTTGAGCTTCTGGCCGGCCGGGTTGACCGTATCGGCCTTCGGCTCACCGACCACAAACTCGACCGGGCCAGTCGCATCCACATCACCCGCTGCCGCCACGGCACTGCCGAACAGCGCGCCAGCCTGTGGAGAGGCTGCCTCCACACTGAACAGCGGCGCACCCGTTGTGTTGGCAAACAGCGAGACGCGGCCGGCATCCTTGTACTTTTTGTCCGTGTCCACATCGGCTTTCGGGGCACCGACCAGCAGGTCGACAAAGACATCGGCGCCGCTGTCCACGGCCGCCAGGGCATAGCCGAAGCTGTCGCCTTTCACCGCGCCATCCAGTTGCACCAGCAGGGCATGGCCGGGAGCGCCGCTGTAGACATAGGCACTGCCCGCTGTCTTGCGCGGCTTGCCGGTGATGCCGTCCAGCGGGCTGTGGCGCGGGCTGCCAATGGCGATATCAGCCACTGCATCATGGTTCAGGTCAAAGCCGCCGGCGACGCTGAAACCGAACTGGTCGCCCTTTGCCTCTCCTTCGAACATAGCCAGTTCGCTGCCGCCAGCCCCGGCCAGCAGGTAGGCAGCGCCGGCATCTTTCAACGGCTTCAGGGTCAGCGGGTCGGTGCCGTCACGCAGCGGGGCGCCGACCAGCAGGTCAGCGCGGCTGTCGCCGTCGAGGTCGCCGGCCCCGGAGATGGCCGCGCCGAAATTGTCGCCTGCGGCCTCACCGCTCACCGTGTAGAGGGCGGCGCGCGTAGCGCCGGAGTACACCGTGACTGCACCGCGATCCTTGACAAGGACCTTACCCGTCACCGGGTCCAACTCGTCGGCTTTCGGCGCGCCGATGGCGAAATCCGGCGTGCCGTCATTGTCGACATCGCCCACAGCCGCCACGGCGCTGCCGAACTGGTCACCCTTGGCGGCACCATTGAAGGTAGCCAGGATAGCCAGCGTCTGTCCCGAGCTGAGCCACGCACTGCCGACATCGGCTGCCGGCTTCGACCCGCCGGGCAGCAGCACATCGTTCCTTGGCGCACCGACGAGGATGTCGGCGTGGCCATCGCCATCGACATCACCCACCAATGCGACGCTGTAACCGGCGGCATCGCCATTGCTGTCACCGGTCACGCGGTTCAGCAGGAAGGCATCGAGCGGGAACGGGTCATCGCCGTCCAGTACGCCGTCATTGTCGTCATCCGGGTCGGCATTGTTGCCGATGCCATCGCCGTCGGTATCGACCGACTCGGTCGGGTCGAGCGGGAAAGCGTCTTCGTCGTCCGGCACGCCGTCATTGTCATCGTCATCATCACAGGCATTGCCGAGCGGGTCGTCATCGTTATTGGCCTGGCCGGGGTTACTGACAAACTGGCAGTTGTCGAGAGCGTCCGTCACCCCGTCATTATCATCGTCATCGAACAGGTAACGCGCCAGGGCGAGCTTGTTGCCGGACACACCGGCTGCCACCACCTGGCCATCGGCCTGCTCGATCGCGGCATAGGCGCGGTCGGGCGTGCTGCCGCCAGTGACTGCTGTCGTCACCACACCACTGCTGCCAAAGGCGGTATCCAGCGTGCCATCAGGCAGGTAGCGCACCAGCATGAAATCGTCGCCATTGCCACCATTGGCGGCATAACCGGCCACCAACAGCTTGCCATCGAATTGCTGGATCACGGAGTAGCCACAATCATCGCCGCTGCTGACGGATGTCAGTACCTTGCCGCCATTGCCGAAGCTGCTGTCCAGTGTGCCGCTGCTGGTGTAGCGCACCAGCGCGAGGTTCTGCTGGCCACCGGACTGGGCGCAGCCCACGGCCACCAGCTTGCCGTCACGCTGGCGCGCCAGCCCACGTGCCACGCTGTAGGCATTGCCGAAAGCGGTGGTCACGCGGCCATCCTGGCTGAAGCTGTTATCCAGCACGCCCTTGCTGCTGTAACGGACCAGGGCGAAGTCGGCAACCACCGCGCTGTTGTTCAGGTAAGCGCTGTATCCGGCGACCACGATGTTGCCGTCAGGCTGTTGCAGCATGGCATAGGCCACATCACTGCCGCCGAGGTTGGTCTGCACCTTGCCACCGCTGCCAAAACTGTTGTCCAGTGCACCGCTGGCGGTGTAGCCGACCAGGGCGAAATCCTCCTCGTTGGCGCCTGCGGTATCGGTATAGCCGGCGGCGACCAGCCGGCCATCGCTGCGCACGATCACGTCGTACGCCGCATCATTGCCAACGCCGATCGCTGTGGTCACAACACCGCCGCTGCCGAAAGTGCTGTCATTGTTGCCGCTGCCAGAGAGGCGCCGCACGGCAAAATCGCTGTTGCTGCCGTTGCTGGCCCAGCCGGCGGCGACGATCTTGTTGCCGGACATGGCCATTGCCTGCACGCGCGACGAACCGCCGCTGAATGTCACTGCGAACAAGCCATCATCGCTGAAGGAAGTATCGAGCGAACCGTCGCTGTTGAAGCGGGCGATCCCCATGTCGGTGGCACTGCCATCACTGCGATAGCCGCCGAGCACCAGCTTGCCATCCACTTGCTGCAACACATCAGTACCGACCGAGAACACATCCGACGGCAAGCTGGCCGTGACCCGGCCACTGCTGCCGAAGGACGGGTCCAGGGCGCCGGGTGCCGCCGCGACAGCAGTACCAGCTGGCAGCAGCATTGCGGCAGACAACAAGAACGAAGTGGAAAAACGGCGCGTATACATGGCGGGATCCTGCCCTGGCTGAGTCGTGGGGCATGTTAACCCCAACACCGGGTGCAAGCCACGGCGCCAGCGACTGCCGGCGCGATCCGGTTACTCAGTGCGCGCCGAGCAGCGTGAGCACCTCGTCATCCGTGGTCTGGCTGAAATCCCGGTACCACAACCCGACCGCGCGAAAGTGTTCCGGAAGCAGCGGACAGATGACGTCATCCACCAGCCCGCGCAGCCGCGCCGCGGCATCCGGCGCCGCGACTGGCACCGCCACCACCAGCTTTGCCGGCGACATTGCGCGCAGGACCTGCACGGCCACTTCCATCGTCGCGCCGGTAGCGAGGCCGTCATCGACCAGCAACACCGTCCGCCCTGCCAGCTGCAGCGGCGGGCGATTGCCGCGGTACGCCTGCTCGCGGCGCATCAACTCGGCACGCTCGCGTTGCAACACCGTGTCGATATCCGCCGCCGGCACGCCACCGCGCGGCAATGCCAGCACGAGCAGGCCGGGCGTGTCACGGTAAGTGGCCAGTGCACTGGCCAGGGTGCGGCCGGCAGCGCATCGGTCGGCGTAGGGAATGGGTTCGCGGGTAATGGCCATGCAAGGCACCGTGACAGCAGCGGGTACCCGAATAGAGTGGTGGTGCCCGACAGGATTACAAGCCGGCTGCGGTTTCCGCTGCGACAAAGCCGAACACCATGGCCGGCCCGAGCGTGGAGCCGGCACCGGCGTAGGAGCGACCCATCACGGCAGCGGAGCAGTTGCCGCAGGCAAACAGGCCGGGAATCACCGAGCCGTCCTCGCGCAGCACTTGTGCAGCGGCATTGGTCAGCAAGCCGCCCTTGGTGCCGATATCGCCGGCAATGACCCGCACGGCATAGAACGGCGCCCGCTCGAGCGCACCGACATTCGGGTTCGGCCGGCTGACCGGGCAGGAATAGTACTGGTCAGACAGGTTGCTGCCGCGCCCGAAATCCTCGTCGATGCCGGTCTGGGCGAAACGGTTGAAGCGCTTGACCGTTGCCTGCAACTTCTGCGCATCGACGCCGATGCGGTGGGCGAGGTCCGGCAGCGTGTCGGCCTTGTAGATGAACCGGTTCCAGTAATGCTGCGGCACCAGTGCATCCGGCATCATCGTGGCCGGGTACACCGCGCCGCTGATCACCGTGTTCTTGCGGTAGCGCGCATCCAGGATCATCCAGCATGGCACCGCTTCGCGCTGGCCGGGCTGGTGGTTGGCGTACATCGCGTTGACCACATCGATATAGGGTGCAGCCTCGTTGACGAAGCGCTCGCCGCGGCTGTTGACGAACAGGCTGTACGGCATGCATTTCTCGAACACCATCGCATGCGCGGGCGCCGAACCGGGCACACGGGTGGCCGGCGTCCACCAGGCTTCATCCATCAAGGCGAGCGCCGGCTGCAACGGCTGCGCCATCGCCAGCGCGTCGCCGGTGTTGTGCTTGTTGGCAGCCGACCAGTCTGTGTGGGTCGGCTGCGGCAGGTGACGCTGGCGCAGCACGGGGTCGTGCTCGAAACCGCCCGTGGCCAGCAGCACCCCTTTGCTGGCGCGCACGGTGATCCGCTGGCCGTTGCGCTCGATGATGGCCCCGGCCACGCGCCCGCCTTCAACCAGCAGTGACTTAGCCGGGCTGTTGAGCCACAACGGCACGTCGCGCTTTTTCAGTGCCAGCCGCAAGGGCGCCACCAGCGCATTGCCGAGCGTGACGCGGGTGCTGCGCAGCGACAACAGCCGCAAAGGCAACGTCAGCAGGTAGAGGGACAACTCGCGCAAGACACTGGTGTACATGCGCCAGTGGCCGCGCACACTGTAGTAAGCGTCATGCGCCGTCGAGAAGATGACGCCGAAGGTGACGCAGGCCGGGTGTGGCGGGCGCAGCGTGAACATGTCCCGCCCGAGCTTCAGGATGTCGAAGCGGCGTGCCTCCAGCGTGCGGGCACCGGGCTTGGCGCCGGGTGCGTCGGGATAGTAGTCGCTGTACATCGGCACAGCATCGCAGACGAGGTCGCCGCGCTCCTCCAGGTAGCGGAGCATCTCCGCTCCCTTGCGCACAAATTGTCGCTGGCGCGCCTCATCCACTTCACCATGGGTGATATGTTGCAGGTAAGTGAGTGCTTCCTCTTCGCTGTCGCTGATGCCGTGCTTCGCCATCTGGTGATTGTTCGGGATCCAGATGCTGCCACCGGACATGGCCGATGTGCCGCCATAGAAGCCGCTCTTCTCCACCACCAGCGTGTCCAGCCCGAGGTCGTGCGCGCGGATCGCGGCCGTGAGCGCACCGGCACCACTGCCGACGACCAGGAAATCGACTTGGACGGTTTCAGGCTGGGACACAGGAAAACTCCGGCTACAACACAATGACCGGAATCATAGCCAGCGCACTGGCGGGCTGACAGACGCAGATCAACCTAGGCGGAATGTGTGGGCACCCGGCCTCACTTCGCCGGGGCAGGCTGGGCGGGCTGCGCCTTGCCAAACACCTTGCTGACCACCTTCTCGTTGAGAAACACCACCGTGACCTGGTGTTCATCATCGCGCCAGACCGACGTGCTGGTGCTGATGCCGAATGCGCTGCCACCTTGCGAGGACACCGGCTCGCCGAGCAGCTTGACCACCTCGGCATAGGACATGCCATTCCTGATCTGGTTGACGTTTTCCTGCGTCAGCTTCGAGCCGCAGGCGGTCAGCGTGAACAGCAACAGCGCAGCAAGGATCAGGTTTCTCATCAGCAACGTCCCTTCTTGGCCTGGCCCGGCGGGCAGAAATCGCCATCATTATCGTGGTCATGCTCCCCGCGCTCATGCCGCTCGCGATCCCTGTGGTGGTCGTGGTCACCCTCGACGGTGATCGGCGGCTTGAGCCTGACATGCGGACCGGTAACTTCACAGCCGGCCAGCACGGTAGCAGCCAGTGCTGCTGCCAGTACACAAACGGTTTTCTTCATGGCGATCTCCTCGGTGAAGGTGCTTATAGTTTTGCAAAAATCCGGCTCATAAACCGGCATTCTTGCGCAGTTCCAGCATCGCGGCATGACGCTCCTCGGCCGTCATCGGCCGATGCAGGCTCTCCGGCAGGGCCGGCACGGCGGGAATCTGCAGGCTCTCGCCGCGCGCGACGCGTTCGCATAATTCGCGATAGTGTTTTTCATACACGGGAAAGGCGGTTTTCTCTGGCTGGCTGGCGAGAAAGAACCAGTCGCTGGCGAGCCCCGCCAGGTACACTGCGGGATGCGACCAGCCCTGCTCGACTTTCGGTGACGGCGCGAGGCAAGCCTCGCGGTAGGCCTCGCGCGCATCGGGCAGCCCGCTGCTGCTTTCCAGGTACTTGAGCACACCGCGCACAGTCGGCAGGTACTCGGATTCGTGCGTGGCGCGCCGCGCCGCACCGAGGATCTGCTCCGGCGAGTAACTCGCCAGGTGCGAGAGCCACAGGCGCTTGGCGTACATGAGCTTTTCCTTGTCGGCAAAAGCCTTCTGGTACTGGTTGTGATAGACGAGGGCGAACTCGGCGAACATCTGGTTCACCG
>CALMIC010000206.1 GCA_937864065.1 uncultured Cellvibrionales bacterium
CAGCCTGCCGTATGTGGTGTATGGCGGACAGAAATTCTATGACCGGCTGGAAATCAGGAATGCACTGGCCTACCTGAGGCTGATGTGGAACCGGCACGACGATCCGGCGTTCGAGCGCGTCATCAACACGCCGACGCGCGCCATCGGCGAGCGCACGGTGGAAGAGATCCGCAGTTTCGCGCGTGCGCGGCAGTGTTCGTTGTGGCAGGCTGCTGACGAGATGACACAGACCGACCAGCTGACCGCGCGGGCAGCCAATGCCGTGCGCGGCTTTTTGTCGCTGGTGAACCGGCTCGATGTGGAAACGCGTGAAGAACCACTGCACAAGCTGGCTGAATACGCGATTACGGCGAGTGGCCTGATCGACTTCCATCGCAACGAGAAAGGCGAAAAGGGATTGAGCCGCGTCGAGAACCTGCAGGAACTGCTCGGTGCCTGCAAGGCATTTGAGCCTGAAGACGGCGAGCAGCCGGTGCTCGGCCAGTTCCTCGCCACGACGGCACTCGATGCCGGCGATGCACAGGCCGAACCGGATTCCGACAGCGTGCAGCTGATGACCCTGCATTCGGCGAAAGGGCTGGAGTTCCCGCTGGTGTTCATTAGTGGCGTCGAGGAAAACCTGTTCCCGCACAAGATGTCGATGGACGAGCCGGGACAGCTCGAGGAAGAGCGCCGCCTGTGTTACGTCGGCATCACGCGCGCCGAGAAAAAGCTGTACCTGACCTATGCGGAATCGCGGCGCCTGCACGGCAGTGATTCGTTCAACCTGCCGTCGCGCTTTATCCGCGAGATCCCGCAGGAATTGCTGGAAGAAGTGCGGCCGCGTACGAAAGTCACGCGGCCTGTATATCACTCAAGACAGGATTACACGCAGGCACCGACATCCTTTGCGTTTCGCCAGCAGCAGGCGGACGGGGACGGTTTCCATCTTGGCCAGCGCGTGCAGCACCCGGTTTTCGGTGAAGGCATCATCCTCAATGTCGAGGGCAGCGGTGCGCGCACGCGGGTACAGATCAATTTCGACCATGAAGGACTGAAGTGGCTGATGTTGTCGCACGCGAACCTGACGGCGGCGTAATTTTTTACAATTGGTAATCCATGACCAGCGGCGCATGGTCGGAAAAGCGCTCGTCCTTGTAGATTTCCGCACGCTTCACCTTGTCGCGCAATGACGGCGTGACAATCTGGTAGTCGATGCGCCACCCGACGTTCTTGGCCCAGGCCTGGCCGCGGTTGCTCCACCAGGTGTACTGGTCCGCTTCCTGGTTGATGATGCGGAACGCATCGACGAAGCCGACTTCGTCAAACAGCGTGTCGAGCCAGGCGCGCTCCTCGGGCAGGAAGCCGGAATTTTTCTGGTTTGATTTCCAGTTTTTCAGGTCGATTGGCTTGTGCGCGATATTCCAGTCGCCGCAGAGAATGTAGTCGCGCCCGTCCTTCACCTGTTTTTTCAGCACCGGTAGATACAGGTCGAGGAACTCGAATTTCTTCTGCTGCGCCTGCTCGCTGCTGGAACCGGACGGCAGGTACAGCGACACGACCGACAGATTGCCGAAGTCGGCCTGGATGTAGCGACCCTCGCTGTCGGCCGATGGCCATCCAAGGCCGGTGATGACACGATCCGGTTTGCGTTTCGAGAACAGCGCGGTACCGCTGTAGCCCTTTTTTTCCGCGTCGAAATAATGGCAGTGATAGCCAGCGGGGCAGAACATCTCGTGCTCGAGCTGGTCGCGCTGTGCCTTGGTTTCCTGGATGCACACCACGTCGGCATCTTGCGTCTGCAGCCAGTCGAAAAAGCCTTTCTTCGCGGCAGAACGGATGCCGTTGGTATTGGCGGTGATGACGCGGAACGGTTTTTTCATGGGCTGCTCAGTTGAACATTTCCAGCAGTTGCATGCCGGGATCATCGGCACGCATGAACGCTTCGCCGACGAGGAAACTGTTGACGCCGTGGCCGCGCATTGCTTTCACGTCGTCGATCGTGTGGATCCCGCTCTCGGTGACAACGATGCGGTCGTCGGGAATAACCGGCAACAGCTCGTAGGTCGTGTTGAGTGTGGTGTGGAACGTATGCAGGTCACGGTTGTTGATGCCGACCAGTTTGTTGTCGAGTCGCAGTGCCTGGTACAGCTCGTCGGCATTGTGCACTTCCACCAGCACGTCGAGCCCGGCTTCGATCGCGCAGGCATTCAGTTCGCGCAACTGTGTTTCTTCGAGCGCGGCGACTATCAGCAGGATGCAGTCAGCGCCAAGGGCACGCGCTTCCCAGATCTGGTACGGGTCGACGGTGAAATCCTTGCGCAGCACCGGCAGCTTTGTCGCGTTGCGTGCCTGCTGCAGGTATTCGTCAGCGCCCTGGAAAAAATCGACGTCCGTCAGCACCGACAGGCAGGCAGCGCCGCCTTTCTCGTAAGAACGGGCGATTTCTTCCGGGTAGAAAACCTCGCGGATCACACCTTTGCTTGGCGACGCCTTCTTGATTTCGGCAATCACGGCAGCTTCGCCGGCCTTGAGCTTGCGCTCGATCGCAGCGACAAAGCCGCGCGCTGGCGGCTGGTCTTTCGCGCGCGCCTGCTGCTCCGCGAGCGACACTTTCTGCAAGCGCGCGGCCACTTCCTCGTGTTTGCGGGCGATGATTTTTTTCAGGATGGTCGGTGTGTTCATCATGTATCCAGTCAAAGCTTCACACGTGTTGTGTGAAGACAGCAAATTCCTGCAGCTTTTCCCAGGCGATACCGGTGCCTAGCACATCGCGCGCCATGTCGACACCTTGTGCCAGCGTGGCGCACAGGTTGGCAGCGTAGATTGCGGCGCCGGCGTTCAGCGCGACGATGTCGGCCGCCGGGGAATGGTTGTCCGTCAGCGCGGTTTTCACCAGCGCGTAACTCTGCTGCGGGCTGTCGATCAGCAGGCTCGCCAGCGGCTGTGTTTGCAGGCCGACATCTTCCGGCGCGATGGTGTATTCGCGGATCGCACCATCTTTCAGTTCGGCGACAAAAGTCGGTGCGGCAAGGCTGATCTCGTCGAGCCCGTCCTGCGAGTGCACCACCAGCACATGTTCGCTGCCGAGATTTTTCAGCACTTCGGCAACCGGCCGCACCAGTGCGCGGTCGAACACGCCGAGTACCTGGTTTGGTGCGTCGGCGGGATTGGTCAGCGGGCCGAGCAGGTTGAAGATGGTGCGCACGCCGATTTCACGGCGCGGGCCGATCGCGTGTTTCATCGCACTGTGGTGTCTGACCGCAAACATGAAGCCGACGCCGAGGGCATTGACGCATTTCGCGACCTGTTCCGGTGCGAGATCGAGATTGACGCCAGCGGCTTCGAGCAAATCGGCGCTGCCGGATTTCGAGGTGACCGAACGGTTGCCGTGCTTGGCGACGAAGCCGCCGGCACAGGCGACAACAAACGCGCTGGCGGTCGATACGTTGAACATCGCGATGCCGCTGCCGCCGGTGCCGCAGGTATCGACCAGGTGCTTGCGGTTGACGCTGACCGTTACCTTGCTCGACAGCTCGCGCATCACCTGCGCCGCGGCGGTGATCTCGTCGACCGTCTCGCCTTTCATGCGCAGTGCGACAAGGAACGCACCGATCTGTGCCGGTGTGGCTTCGCCGGTCATCACCGCCATCATCGCGGCGTGCATGGTGTCGCGCGACAGGTCTTTCCGGTCAACCAGTTGTTGCAATGTTTGTTGGACAACGGCCTGCTGGACAATCATTGCGGCTGCTTCATGTCGAGGAAGTTTTTCAGCAGCGCATGGCCGTGTTCGCTGAGGATCGACTCCGGGTGGAACT
>CALMIC010000207.1 GCA_937864065.1 uncultured Cellvibrionales bacterium
TGTCGCGGCAGTTGTGCATGTAGCGCTTGTCCAGCGCGTAGCGCACCATGTTGCTCTCCGCGGCACACGCGCCGCCCAGCGTGTCGTGGCGACCGCAGGTGTCGGCGACGATCGTCACCAGTGGCTGGCCGCTCTGCGCGAGCAATACCGAACCGACTGTCAGGAACACATTGCCCTGCGCGCGGATCGTGTCCACTGCACTGTAGCGGTCGTGCGGGTCGTCAGCGTTGAAGAACAGCGTGTCGACGGCCTGGTTGCCTTCGAGGTCGACAATGCGCAACACCTCGCCGGCCTTGAGTTCATGCAGCCAGTAATCACCGGCATTGACGGTTTCACGGTAGCGGGCGCTGGCCGTGTCGCGGGTGCTGTCGAGGATGCAGAAGCCTTTCATGCGCGCACCTCCCCGGCGTGGTGGTGCTGGCACGGATTCTGGTGATAAAAACAGCTGGCCGTGTTATCCAGCCCGCGGGCGTTTTCCGGCCGTTTGTTGCGGCAGAGATCGTCATCACCAGCGATGCCGCATTGCCAGATTTCTGCCTGAATACTGGCAGGTGCATACACGGGTGATGGGTCCAGTACATGCTGCACCGTGGCGAGCACGACTAGCACATCCATGTCGGCGCGCAGGTCGACCACGTCGCCGGCCTTGCTATGCTGTGCTGCGAATTGCAGGTTGCCGTCGCTGTCCACAGCCACCTTGCTGAACAGGTTCACGTTGGCCACGAGGTCGCGCCGGCCGAGGCCGTGCTTGCCCAGTTCCACCAGCAGCAGCTCGCGCCCGCTGCGGTGCCAGTCATTGCGCTTTTGCTGGTAGCTGCCAGCGCCATATTGCTGTTGCACGATCTCTCGCGAACTGACGCCGCACACCGTGTCATGCCAGCCGCAATCGTCGCGGATGACTGACAGCAGGGCATGGCCCATGTCGGAATACAGGATGTGGCCGGCGGTCAGCAGGAAAGTGTGCTGGGCTTTCAGCGTGTCGGGCATGTTGTAGCGGTCGAGCGGCTGTTGCGCGTTGAAGGCGAGCAGGGCGACATTGGCGTTGTCAGCCAACGCAGTGAGGCGCAGCGCAAAACCGCGCTTCACCACCATCGACCAGCCCATGCCGCCGCGGATTTCCTCGCGGTAGCAGACAGATGCCGGGGAAAACATCCCTGTCAGTTTTCCGGACGGCAAATCGGTGTTGTGCATCGTTCATTTCTCCAGCGCGACAGGTTGGGATGGCGCGAACGCCGTACGGTCTCCCGGGCTTTTGTCCCTCCGTGTCACCTCTGGCGAGGCCGGCGGCTCTCGGACCAGTCACTCCACTGCGGAGCCGGAACCCTAGCTGCCTGTTGCTATGGCAAATGCAGGGAGTGTGCCAACTGCCATTCTCCGCGAGATACAATGGCTGGCAGGTGCAGTGGACAGCCGGCGAGTGCCAAGCCGGTGCGCAGAGAGCGGCCCTGCACCGTGGTGGTGCGTGCAGTAGTGATTGCATGGACATAATCCAGTCATTTTCTGGCGTGAATATTGCTGTGTTGTTACCAGAAACCACGCCACATCTGGACGACCGGTTGTGTGCACACCGCGCGGGACGGCCCGCACCGGAGCACCGATGAACACGACCACACTGCTTGCCCGCTGGCCGGGCCATACCCTGTTCCGCCACCAGGATGGTGTGCTGCCGAACCTGTTTGCCTTTGCCTATGCCTTCGGCGGCTATGCACTGGGCTGGTGGCTCATCACGCGCGAGGGACTGCTGCCCAACGCACTCGGCACTGTGCTGCTCGGCCATGCAATGGTCATCGCGGCCTACCTTGTCCATGAATGCGCACACAACACCCTGTTTGCCGACAATGCCCACAATGCGCGGCTGGGCCGTGTGCTGCTCTGGCTGACCGGTGCCTGTTATGGCAGCTATGAAACCATTCGCCACAAGCACTTCCGCCACCATGTCGACCGTGGCGATATCGTTGCGTTCAACTTTAGGCCGCGCCTGCAACAGCGCCCGCTGGCCTTGCGCGTGATCCAGGGACTGGAGTGGCTCGGTATCCCCGCCGTGGATGTGCTGATGCACTGGCTGGTGCCGGTGATGCCTTTTGTGCTGCCCGGCAGGAAGCACTTGCGCCGGCATGTGGTGGCTGTGCTGCTGGTGCGGGGCTTGCTGTTTGCAGCAGTGGGCTGGTATGCACCGCAGGCCTTGTTGTGCTACAGCCTCGCCTACCTGCTGATGCTGCACGTGCTGCGCTTCATGGATGCCTTCCAGCACACCTATGACCTGTTCGAGACGCTGGAAGGAGCAGCGGGCGCTGAAGTGGCGGGATTTGATGCCGCGTTTGAACAATCGCACACCTTTACCAACCTGCATTCGGTGCAGCATCCGTGGCTCAACCTGTTCACGCTGAACTTCGGTTACCACAATGCGCACCACGAGAAGCCGAACCAGCCCTGGCATCGCTTGCCGGCACTGCACCGCAACCTGTTTGGTGATGCGATGCCGCAGATGATCCCGTTCAGTCACCAGCTGGCCTGTTACTGGCGTTACCGGGTGGTGCGTATCACGCATGAAGATCCGGTAGATACCGATGTGCTCTCGAACCGCGGTGCGACGTTTGTCGGCGTGGATGGCGTGTCATTCCTGACCGGGCATTGAGTGGGGATAGCATGAGCAGTGTGACAGGATTCTGGCCGTTGTTATGTGGAACGCACCGTTACGAGAAATCACTGTCGACGCGAGGGCGTGGCGCAGGCGTGATCATCGAAGCACCGATCCTTGCCTATCTGGTCGAGACCAGGAATGGCCGCATCCTGTATGACGTGGGATGTGATTACGCCAAGGTCAATGAGCCGGCACAGCGTTCGCAGTGGTACGGGAATGCGTCATTCCCGTTTGGTCCTCCCGAGGTGACGGAGGAACAGCGCCTTT
>CALMIC010000208.1 GCA_937864065.1 uncultured Cellvibrionales bacterium
AGCGCAAGCTGGCCGGTTCACTGTACAGCCGCGCCAGGATGCCCTGCGCCGCCAGTTCGCGGTGCAGTAGGGCCGCCTGCGGTGTCAGCACCCACTGGAACAGCGCGCACCCGCCAGTGGGTGGCAGGCCGTGCAGTGTGAGCAGCCGGGCGAGGCGGGCAGACTGCTGCGGCAGCAGGCTGCGCTGCTGCTGTTGCCAGGCGCTGTCGGCCAGTGCGCGCATCGCGGCAAGCCGCGACGGGTGGCTCACCGGCCATGGCCCCAGCCGTTCGCGTAGGGCATCCAGTAGCACTGCCTGCGCGAAGACAAAACCGACCCGCGCACCGGCCAGGCCAAAGAACTTGCCGAGCGAGCGCAACACGACGAGCCCCGGCATGCCGGCGTGGGACACAAGGCTGTGGGACGGATCGGTATCGATGAACGCTTCATCCACCACCAGCCAGCCGTTTTTTTGCTGCAGCATGCTGTGCCAGTGCAGCAGTGTGTCGGCAGGAAACGTCGCGCCGGTGGGGTTGTTGGGATTCGCAAGCACCAGGACATCGAGTGTGCCGAGCCCTGCGTCGATGGCATCCGGCGTGAGGGGAAGCACCGTGTGGCCCGCTTGCTGCCAGGCGTGCGGGTGTTCGTTGTAGGTGGGCTGCAAGACGCCCACGCGCAGGCCCCGGCCGAGCAGGTAAGGCAGCGACTGGATGGCGGCTTGCGAGCCGGCCACTGGCAGCAGCAGGCGGTTGCCGTAATAAGTTGCTGCAACAGATGCGAGCTCGTCATCGTCTTCCGGCAGCCGTTGCCAGGCACTGGCCGGTATGTCGCCGACGGGGTAAGTGACAGGGTTGATGGCCGCCGACAGGTCGAGCCAGTCAGCCAGCGGGATGTTGTGTTCCTGCGCAGCCGCGCGCAGCCGTCCGCCGTGTTCAAGCATGGAAAAACAGCGCCACTGCTAAGTAAACAAAAACCCAGAGCCAGGCGCCGTGCCGCACCAGTTGCAAGGCGCGTTCGATGTCGGTGGCGCGAGGCGGGTCACCTTCGCCGATGACGATTTTTTCCTGCCATACACCGTGATAAGACGCGCCACCGCCGAGGGTGAGTTGCAGGCTGCCCGCGCCGGCGCACATCACCGGGCCGCCGTTGGGGCTCGTGCAATGCCGCGCTTGCGTCTGCCAGCAGTGCAGCGCGCGCCGCGTATTGCCGAGCAGCGCAAAGGTCAATGCGGTGAGGCGAGCGGGAATCCAGTTCAGTGCATCATCCAGCCGTGCCGCAAAACGGCCGAAGTGCAGATAGCGTTCGTTTTTGTAACCCCACATCGCGTCGAGTGTGTTGGCGGCGCGCAACAGCGCGGCGCCCGGTGCACCGAGCACAAAAAACCAGAACAGTGTCGCGAACACCGCGTCATTGCCGTTTTCCAGTACGGATTCGATAGTGGCGCGGGTTATTTGCATTTCATCCATTTTTTCCGTGTCGCGGCTGACAATCATCGCGACATGTTTTCTTGCGGTTTCAATGTCGCCGCCCAGCAGTGGTGCGGCTACCGCGCGTGCATGATCGTGCAGGCTTTGCATACCCAGACAGAAGTACAACAGAACGATGGACAAGAGTGTGCCGATTACCGGCAGCGAGGTGAGGCACCATGCGGCCAGCGTCACCGGCAACAGCAGTGTGGTGACGGCGATAAAGCCGCGCCACTGGCGTTTGACGAATGACAGTGAGGTGTCGCCGTAAAGCCATTGTTCAATGGCGGTGGCGCAACGGCCGAACAGGGCGAGTGGGTGCGCCCGCTGCGGCTCGCCGAGCAGCCGGTCCAGCAGCAGGGCCAGCAGCGGAGTGAAAGCGTTCAACACCATTTCAGTTTGTCGTGCAGCGTGACGACGTCACCGATAATGGTCAATGTCGGCGCCGAGACTTTTTCGCTGGCGACTTTGGCACTGATGGTGGCGAGGGTGGCGATGATCACGCGTTGCTGTGGCGTAGTGCCTTTCTCAACCAGCGCCACCGGTGTATCCGGATCGCGGCCGTGCGCCACCAGCTGTTCACAGATCGCCTGCAGGCCGACCAGTCCCATGTAGAACACCAGCGTCTGTGTCGGATCCATCAGTTCGGGCCAGTGCAGGTTCACGCCGTCGCTTTTCAGGTGACCGGTGATGAAACGCACGGACTGGGCAAAATCGCGGTGCGTCAACGGAATGCCGGCATAAGCGGCACAGCCGCTCGCCGCCGTGATGCCCGGCACCACTTCGAACGCGATGCAGGCGGCGGCCAGTTGTTCGATTTCCTCGCCGCCGCGGCCGAAGATGAACGGGTCGCCGCCCTTGAGTCGCAACACGTTGTGGCCGGCGCGCGCTTCATCCAGCAGCAGGCGGTTGATGTCTTCCTGCGGCACGGCGTGGTCGCTGCGCGCCTTGCCGACGTAGATGCGGCGAGTGTTGGCGGGAATGAGATCCATGATTGACTGTGACACGAGACGGTCATGAATGACGACATCGCAGGACTGGATCAGTCGCAGTGCTTTCACGGTCAGCAGCTCGGGGTCGCCGGGGCCGGCACCGACCAGCCAGACTTTGCCGGATGGAGTGGCAGTGGAATACTCGGTCATGCGCAGTTGCCTGAACGGTGGTAGATGAGATCTTCGACGGGCGCGCCGCCTATCAGGTGTTCGCGAATGATGCGATCCATGTTGGCAGCAGTGACATTGTAGTACCACACCCCGTCTGGCTGCACGGCTATCAGGGGGCCAGACTTGCAGGTGGCAAAGCAGGAGGTGCGCGTGCGCTTGACGCGCAGGGCTCCCTTATCGATGCCGGCCGCCTTGAATTTCTCGCCAAGCGAATCAAACAGGCTTTGCGATTCGCCCTGTGTGCAACGCGGGCCGGTACACACGACCAGATGGCGGTTATAGGCACTCATGGCGGGTTTTTCCATGGCAGTGCTGCTGATGACTTCACTCATCGCTGCCTGCCTCGTCATCGCTATCGTATTCTGTTGGCATCGCCTGCAGTGCAAGGCGTGAGCCGAGTGCAGCAGCATCAAACGGTACATCTTCACAGGCGAGAAATGAGCACAGCAAATTACCGTGCGCGTCGACACAGTAGAGTCCGTGAATATGACCATCTTTGGCAGCTATCCACAGGCTGTTTGCCCTGGCCCAGTGCAAGTGCAAATGGAATTGCTCGGTGACCAGATTCAGCCACTCGCCCTTGCGGGTGAATACAGGCTGGCTGAACAGTAGTTCGGCAATCGCGCCGCTGTCCTGACGGATGACGGCACGCAGTTTTCCCCAGCTTACGGCGATATCCAGAGCCTGATCGTGTGAATCGCTGGAAACTTGCACGCTTTGCCATGGGCAGGTTTGCGTGTCATGGCGCAATGCCACGGCGCCGAGCAGATCCCCGATGGGCATATCAAAATGTTGTGCTCCATCGCGCAGGTTTTTTTGTGGATTGTCGATTAACCACTGGCGGGCAATCGCTTTCCATCCGATCAGGCCCATACTCAGTGAGCGTCCGGACTGTTCACCTTCACGCACGGCATCACTGCCGACGGCCGTGGTGTATTTATTGGCGTAGCCGCGAGGTGTCACCATGAGACCTTCGCGAACGAAAGTATTGCTGTTGCCAATGATAACGGTGGTGAGCATGCCGATATCACACTCAGCCATTTTATCCAGTGTACTCATCTCGATATTCTGGCGGCGGCGATACGCTGATTTCACCAGGGCGACCGGAGTATCTGGCTTGCGATATTGCAGGAAAATTCGCTGTGCCTCGACGATCTGCTGCGTGCGTCGCCCGCTTTTCGGGTTGTACAGTGCCACAACAAAATCAGCGCGTGCGGCTGCCTGCAGTCGGCGCATGATGGTCGGCCATGGCGTCAGCAGGTCAGACAGTGAAATGGTGCAGGCGTCGTGTGTCAGCGGCGCGCCGACCAGTGCGGCGCAGGAGTTGATGGCAGAACTGCCAGGTACTACTTCCACATCTACGCCATCGCCAGGTTTCCAGCCGGTTTCCAGCAGGACTTCATAGGTGGGGCCAGCCATGCCATACACGCCACTGTCGCCAGACGAGACCAGTGCCACAGTTTTGCCGGCGCGTGCGCGCGCCAGGGCCTCATGGCAGCGATCCAGTTCTTCTGTCATGCCTTTGCGGATCACTTCCTTGCCATCCACCAGATCGGCCACCAGTTTGATGTAGGTGGTGTAGCCAATAACGGTATCGGACTGTGCGATAGCTGCGCGCGCGCGCGACGTCATGTTTTCCTCATTGCCTGGCCCCAGGCCAACGAGAAATATTTTTCCGTTTGAGGCTGCAGCGGTTTGCGTCATGGTGTTGCCCTCGTTATTGACATGCGTGCTATGGATACGGTGGCATTCTTGCCATCGTCACCGAGGTATTTATATTTCTCGACCAGTAAATCCTGTTGCCCGGTGTTGGCGGCCAGCAATGCGGCCGCCTCGGAAACTGCCGGTGTGCCCATGTATTTGCGCACGGTTTCCGAAGGATTGGGCACGTCCACTTGCGCCAGTTCAGACGCGCTGAAAAAACGCAGCGGTTTTTGTTGTTGCGCTGCCAGTTGCAGCATCGCTGTTTCATCGCTTTTCTTGTCGATACTGGCGAATACGGCGATTGCATCGCGGCTGCCACCGATCAGTGCCAGCGCGGAATCCAGTGCCGCTGCCAGCGTCAGCAATGTGGTGTTGCGATCACAACCCAGGCCGACCGCAAGCTTCATGGCTGCTCCGCCGGTGGACGATAGACAATCAGCCTTTCTTTCAGTGTTTTCCACAGTTCATCCGTTACTTCTGCATGGGTGACCCACAGTACCGATTTGTAGCGTTGCAAATCGACTTCGGAAAAGTGATTGAACAGGTGGATGTTTTCAGGCAGTGGGGTGGGGCGTGTCCACCAGTGGCGAGCCCCACTCTCCTGGACAAACGCGATCAATTCGCCATTGACCACATCGGCTGATACGCGCGTAACATTGATTTTAGGTGCCTCGAGTTTCCAGCCCAGGCCGCGACCGAGAATATCCACCGGAATGGTCTTGCCGACATCGGAGGCTGTAGTGAGTACAGGTGTCGCGCCGAGCAGGTCAGCCAGTTGTTCCGCGCAGGCATTGGCGCCGCCGACATGGCCGGAAAGAACCGGGATCACGAAATCACCAGCGTCATCCACCACCAGTACGCCTGGATCTTCGTCCTTGGATTTCAGATAAGGCGCGATCAACCGCACTACAGCACCTAGTGAGACAAAAAAGATCAGTTGGTCGTAGTGGGAAAACAGTGCGGCGATTTCATCTTTCAGCGCACCGCTGTAAATACGCGTGGTGTTGTCTGGGTTGCCGAGTTCTGCGGCCACTTTTTCCGAGGCGAGTATATGCGCGTTCGGCAGCGCTGGCGACAGCGCGCTGACCTGCCTTGCGCCGTGTTTGGTGATGGCGATCAATGCGACGCGCAGCGTGTGCAGCGATGGTTCCGTATTTTCAGTCATGATGTTTTCTTCTTGCAGCCGCGTCGTGTTTCGCCGCGCACGCGGGATGGGTTTCGAACCAGCAGCAGTGACAGGTAATTGACTTTCTCGCCGCGCAGGGTCAGCACGTCTTCCACGATGCGCTCTGCACTGCTTCCGGCCTTTTCGACAAAGCGCGTGTGTGGGATAAGCTGTTTTCGCTCCAGCAGGTCAATCAGTTCATCAAGCAGTGGCTTGACCTTGATCAACACCAGGGTGTCGAAATCCACCAGCAGGCGTTCGACAAATTCGACGCCGTAGGCGGCCGGTACAATCGCTACCGTATCGTCGACATCAGCCAGTGGCTGGCCCAGTTTTGCAGTGGCGGCATTGTAGGCCGGCACACCGGCGATGGTCTCAATCGCCACGCTGTCATCAATCCCGTGCAGTGTGCGAGCCAGATGGCCGAAGGTGGAATAAGTGGATGCATCGCCTTCGACAAGAAATACCACGTCGCGGCCGCTGTGCAGGGTTTCCAGCACTGTCGTCGCAGCGGCCAACCAGTATCTGGCGAGTTTTTCGGCATCGTGCGTCATCGGAAATACCAAGGGCATTCCGTCGTGCGGCACAGCTAGTCCTGCTGCTTGTGCAATCGCCAGTGCATAGCTGTCGCCACCTTTCCTGCGCACTGGCCAGGTCCACTGCGCGCCGTTGTGCAGGGCGTCCCAGGCTTTGCGGGTAATCAGTTGCGGGTCGCCGGGGCCCAATGAGGCACCGATGAGTTTTCCTGCGTTCATGGCTACTTTCTCTTACTGGCAGTGACTATCCACACCGGGTTTTCGGCGGCGAGACGCTGCATATCGAGGATCGGTTTGCTGCGTGAGCATTGCAGTTGGGTGATATCCCACTCGGCATCGCTGTTTTTCAAGGCATCCATGGCGGTGGCGACATTTTCAAAGGTGACGAAGTTCATCACCAGGATGCCGCCGGGTTTCAGGCGCTGTATGGTCAGGGTGATCAACGCTGACAATTCGCCGCCGGAACCGCCGATAAACACGGCATCAGGATCGGGAAAGTTTTCCAGGCCTTCCGGCGCCTTGGCATGGATCAGCGTGTAGTTGTGCAGTCCGAATGCACGGCGATTGGCGAGTGCGTTGTCGCAGTCGCCCGCATTTTTTTCCACTGCGTAGACATGGCCTAGCTGGCACAAGCGCGCGGCCTCTACGCCGACTGAGCCGGAACCGGCACCGATATCCCACACCGTACTGTCACGGCGTAATTGCATGCGTGCCAGCGATACGGCACGCACTTCTCGCTTGGTGATCAGGCCTTTTTCCGGCTGCCGCTGCTGGAAATCGCTGTCGGGAAAACCGAAAGTCTTCACTGCCGCGCGCGCGCGGCTTCGCCACAATAACACTGCATTGGGCTCGGCAAAGGTGCGCCCGGCGACATCGGCTACTGACAGATCGCTGATGATACATTCCTCATCGCTGCACAGGTTTTCTGCAATCGCAATGTGGAAATCGTCTTGCAAGCCGGCGGCGAGCATCAGGCGGGCGATGCGGCCTGGCGTGTTATCGGGGCTGGTCAGCACGCCGAGCTTGTCGTGCAGCGCCAGTGCCTGTCGCAACGCATACAAGCCGTGTTTCGGGTCGCACCCTTCTTGCCATTCGCCGGCATCCTTGGTGTGCACGGAGCAGATTTTCATGTCTTGCCATGGCAGGCCGATGCGCGCGCAGGCGAGCTGGATGGTCGAGACATTCGGCATGACATCGATGGCATCAATACACAACTGCGCGGCGAGATAGCTGGCTATGCCATGACACAGAGGGTCGCCGGTGGCGAGCACGGCGCAACGACGACCATCCTGCTGCGCCTGGCGTATCCATTCCGGTACCAATCCCAGTTTGCCGGTGAGATCGTGCGTCACGCAGCCCTCTTTCAGTGCGGGAGCAAACAGGGCGAGCGTGCGCGTGCCGCCAACCAGCACATCAGCGCTGGCCAGCGCTTTCATCGCCTGCGGCGTGAGGCCATCACAGCCGTTGTCGAGTACGCCGATTACGGCGCAGCGGTGCATTATCATGAGGAAGTTGCCTCGGCAATCTTGTTGCCGTCGAAATCGCAGACCAGCACAGTCAGCGTGAATTTTTCCGGATAGCGTGAAGTGAGTGTCTGTACCACGCGTTGTGCCAGGGCGTGATGAAAGGCATCGGACAGACCGAGCGCAGTCATCTGTTCGCCGGCAAAGCGTGCGGTTTCGTTGGCGCGAATCGCGGTGCAGATTTCGCCAGGTGCGCCGAGGCTGGCGGCGATATCAGCCAGCAGGCCAGTGTCGACTTCCGCACGGCCCGCATGGGTAATGGTTTCGCCTTGCGCCATCTTGGTGAGTTTGCCCACCATGCCGCCAATCACCACGTGCTTTATCCTGCATTTGACTGCGGCGTCGAGTGCGTAACGCAGGAAGTCTCCCATTTGCACAAAGCAGGCTTCGTGCAGTTCAGGCAGTTCCGCCATGGTGAATTTTTCCGTGCGGCCGCCGGTGGTCAGCACGACTGTGTCGTTACCTTGTTTGGCAGCCACCTGCACGCCCTGCACGACACTGGCACGGAAGGCGCTGGTGGAATAGGGCTTGACGATACCGGTAGTGCCGAGTATTGAAATGCCGCCGAGAATGCCGAGGCGCGCATTGAGCGTTTTCTTTGCCATGTCCTGGCCGCCAGGCACGGAAATTGTGACCGACAGGCCATGTTCCTCCAGCAAGGCGTGGCCGGCTTCACGCACATTTGTTTCAATATTCTTGCGCGGAACAGGATTGATGGCCGGGCCGCCAACATCCAGTCCCAAGCCTGGCATGGTGACGGTGCCCACGCCATCGCCGCCGTGCAATGCCACGCAACCGGCCTGGTTTGGCAATACGCATACCGTGGCTGTGAGGTGTGCGCCGTGCGTTACATCCGGGTCATCACCGGCATCCTTGATCACAACGGCCGTGGCGGCATCTGCACTGCACTGACTGTGAGCGACAGCAAACAACACGCGCTGGCCGTTGGGCAACAGTGCTTCTACTTGATGGGGCACTTCACCGTGAACCAATCCCTGCACGGCTGCGCTGGCAGCCGCTGCCGCACAGGCACCGGTGGTAAAACCGGTGCGCAGACGCTTTTTGGCAGGAATTTTCTCCATTACGCTGTGACAGTTTGCTTCTGCTGTTGTTCAGCGAGTGCCAGCAAGGCGTGTATGGCAGCCACCACCAGGGTGGAGCCGCCCTTGCGTCCCTGGGTGATGATCCAGGGTACTTCGCTGAGTTCGGCGAGCAGGTCTTTTGATTCCGCTGCAGAGACAAAGCCCACCGGCATGCCGATGATCAGTGCCGGACGCAGTCCTTCTTCGCGAATCAGCCGGATAACTTCCAGCAGGGCTGTCGGTGCATTGCCCACGGCAACAATGGCGCCATCCAGCAAGCCTGATCGCTGTGCCTTGCGCATGGCAAATACGGCGCGGGTGGAGTCGGCAGCTTTTGCATCCCGAATCACATCCTCATCACTGATGAACTGGTGCAGATGTACACCGAAGTGTCCGAGGCGAGGTGTGGACACGCCTACGCAGATCATTTCCACATCGGCCACAATGGGTCGTGCTTGCAGAATGGCATCGCGACCTGCTGCAACCGCTTGCGGGTGAAAACGGGTTAGTCCGTTGAACTCAAAGTCTGCCGTGGCATGGATCATGCGGCGCACCAGCGGCCATTGTTCGGCGCTGTAGTTGTGATTGCCCGCCTCTTCATCGACGACGGCAAACGATTCATGTTCGATCTGCTGGCCTAGCCGGGTCATCTGTTCGGTGGCGACATTGGGGGTATCCATTGTGGGCCTCACGCGGCTTGGTGTTTGTGGTTGTGGTTTTCGTGGTTGTGATGTTCGTTTGTATGGCCATGATCATGGCCATGACCCAGATCGTGTGCTATTTCACGAAACTTGCATCCATCGCAGGGCATCTGCGCTTGTGGTTCTCCTGCCAATGCGGCATCGATGTTGCGCTGGATCAGATTCAGGATTTCCGGCTCAAAACCGAAGTGTTCGCCGGCAGTGATTCGCACATGGGGATATTGCTGTTGCAGGTGCCTTACCTGACGCTTGATGCGCTCAATGAGAGTGCCGGTAAACAGGTAGTACGGCAGTACGATGACCTGCATCATGCCCAGTTGTACCTGACGCTGCACCACGCGCTCCAGACGCGGGTAGGTGATACCGGTAAACGCGATGTCGACCAGTTCGTGGCGGCCTCCTTCCTGTAACCAGCGCGCCATTTTGGCGACTTCGCCATTGGCCTGGCGGTCGGAAGCTCCGCGACCCAGCAGCACAACGCCGGTGGTGGAAGGGTCTGGCATATCCAGTGCGCTCATTCCTGTATTGAGTCGGCGCTTCATGATAGCAAGAATGTCATCGCAAGCGCCGAGGTGTGGTGTGTAGATAAACTCGCAGTGCGGAAAGTGTTCGCGCGCATGCTCGATATGCTCAGGAATTTCCATTTTCACATGCCCTGCAGCATTGAGGATCAGCGGAACCACCACGACGCGGCTGGCATTTTTTGCGGCACGCGCCAGGCCTTCATCCAGCAACACATCCGCAAATTCGATAAAGCACAGGTCAATGCGCCTTCCAGGTTGCTGCTCGCGCCAGCGCTGGGTGAATATTTCTATTTCACGGTTGCCGTTGGTATCGCGCGAGCCGTGGCCAACCAGCAGGATGGTATCGCTCATGATTTTTGTTCCTCGTCGGTGACGGACGCTTTGCGAAAGCGATGTGTGAAGGAAGGGTCATACAATTTTGATTTTTTCAGTTCCGGCCAGTGCCGTGCGCCCAGTGCCGGGCTGGCAACGATCATCGCTTGCGAGGTGATACCTTCCGCCATGCAGCGTTCGCGAATGTCTGACAGTGTTCCGCGCACAATTTTTTCTTCGCCCGGCCAGCTGGCTTTCTGTACTACCAGTATCGGAGATTGCTCGCTCCAGCCGGCCATCAGCAATTCGCGCCGGATGGTTTTGAGCAGTGTGATGGACAAATACATACAGATCGTGCAGTGGTGTGCAGCGAGTTCGGCCAGTGATTCTCCTTCCGGCATTGGTGTGCGTCCTTCGACACGCGTGAGAATTACCGTCTGGGTGATTTCTGGCAGCGTCAAGGTTTCGCAGGCACTCGCCATGGAAGCCATGGCGGAAGTCACGCCAGGCACCACGGCAACAGGCACGTCGGCGGCATCGAGCGGCTGGATCATTTCGATCAGCGCGCCGTACAGGCCGGGATCGCCGGTCTGCAGGCGAATGACAGTTATGTGTTGCCGCGCGCGGGAGATCAGCCAGTCAGTGATCTCATTGAGTGTCATGTCTTTTGAGTCCGCGACCTCGCAGCCAGCGGGGGCCCACTGCGTAGCGGCTTCCGATACCAGCGAGCCGGCAAACAGGATGGCACCAGCCTGTGCAATCAGGTCGCGGCCTTTCAGGGTGAGCAGTTGCGGATCGCCGGGACCGGCGCCCACGAAATGTACGGTGCCTGTCATGCAGCAAACAACCTCGCTGTGGCGTCGGGATTGGACGGGAAATACAGATGCAGGTAAGAGGCGTGCAGGCGACCATCGCGGTACACCGCTTCCGGCTTGCCGCGCTTGCCGGCAGTCATCGCAAACGGCGTCAGCGGCGAGGTGGTCAGTGAATGATGGAAGGTGTGACCGCGCACAACGCCTTCTGGCAGTTCAATGCTGTGAAGCCCGAGATTGGTGAGTTTGTTCTGCATGACAGCATCGCCGCGCAATAGTCCGGCCATTGGCGCTTTGTGGCCATGCTTGTCGGTCAGAGAATCCAGCAGATACAGCAGGCCGCCGCATTCGGCGATAATGGGCTTGCCGGCATCGTGATGATTTTTCAACGCATCTTTCATCGACCGGTTGCTCGCCAGTGCATCGAGATGCAGTTCTGGATAGCCGCCGGGCAGATAGACTGCATCGCACTCCGGTAATATTTCATCAGCCAGCGGCGAAAAGAAAACGAGTGTCGCACCCAGTTCGCGCAGGCAGTCGATGTTGGCGCGATACAGAAACGAAAACGCGCTGTCGCGGGCAATGGCAATGGTTTTCCCCCGCAGGGGTGAGGCTTGCTGCGCCGGTGTTGATCGCGCCTCCACAAAAACAACCGGAGGAGGCAGTGCAGCAGTTGCAGTTTCTGCCAGCGCGTCAGCCATGCGTTCGAGACGAGCATTCAGATCAGCAATCTCGCCGGCCTGTACCAGCCCGAGATGGCGTGATGGTAGCGAGTTCTCATCATCCTGCCGGAAAATAGCGCCGTACCACGCCATGCCTTCTGGCAGGCTGCTGCGCAGCAAGTTGGCGTGACTGGCACTGGCAACATGGTTGGCCAGTACGCCGGCAAAAGGAAGATCGGCACGATAGCTGGCAAGCCCGTTCGCCAACGCACCAAAAGTTTGTGCCATGGCACTGGCGCTGATAACGGCGAGTACGGGGATGCCGAGCAGCATGGCAAGATCGGCACTGGAGGGTTCGCCGTCGAACAGGCCCATCACGCCTTCAATCAGGATCAGGTCGGCGTCAGCAGCAGCGTGGTAGAGCAGATCGCGGCAGTGCGCTTCTCCCCCCATCCATAAATCCAGTTGGTAAACCGGATGGCCACAAGCGCGCTCGTGGATCATCGGATCGAGAAAATCCGGACCGCACTTGAACACGCGCACGCGTCGTCCTGCCCGTGTATGCAAACGGGCCAGTGCAGCGGTGACGGTGGTCTTGCCCTGACCGGAAGCCGGCGCTGCGATAAACAGCGCCGGGCAGTGGCGGGTGGTCATATTCAGGCTGCAGAAGAGCCGCGGACATCAACAAAGCAAGCCGTCAGCAGCTTGCTGTCCTGATAGCGCTTGAGCAATGCGATGGCGCCCAGTGTCACCAGCGGCTCGACGGCTACCACAGCCAGATAAGAACTGGCAAAACGCGCCCAGTCCAGGAGTGGTGTGGCCTCTTCGCCGATCGAGAGCCAGAAACCGACCATAGCGGTGACGCCGGTGTAATACATGGCGTCCAGCTTGACGATGGCCTGCCAGTCCAGCGATGTCACTGTATGGCGTGCGCGATAGGCGTGCACGGCGGCCAGTGGCAGGATCAGCGACAGCGAATTGACGGCGAGGTGTATCAGGTCCGCTGGTTCGAACAGGAAGCCTTGCAGCAACAGACCGATGGCAAAACCGAACAGAGTGGGCAGGAAACCCAGCGTCAGGTACATCGCCATCGCGCCGACAAAATGTAACTCGGATGGCCCTACAGGCATGTGGAAACTCTCCATGAACACGGAGAAGAAAACCGCTGCCAGACCAGTGCGCAGCAGGGTTACTGGCAGTTGCGCGCGCTGGCGCAATAGCTGCAGGCCGTAAAAGCCCAGGGTGGAAATGGCGGCCGCATTGGCCAGGGCGACCTTGGCGGCCGAGACGGTACCGGGTTCAATATGCATGACGTGCTCCTCGCAAGTGAATACGCGGAGGGCTCAACGTCGGGAGAGCGCCGGGCATAGCGAAGCCCGGCAAGGCTGCCATACGTCACCCGCCCCACCGCAGGTTCGTGACTCGCCAGTGCAAACACTGGCTGTGCGGCAGGCCGGTCTCCGGACTTGCGAGTGCGTGCAGTCCTGCACGCTGACGGGCGCCTTCCCATGCCGGATCTCTGCGATCTGTGGCACAGTGGCTGTTGCCGGTCTCTACTCGCTTACCGTTGCGGGGGCAGTGCCGGAATAGTCTTCCCGTAGGGTTGACGCACCGGCTTCCCGTTTCACCGTCAGAGCGATTGCTCATCGGGCACCTGAAGCGGGGCTAACTCTAGCGGGATTTTTCCGGGCGGGCAAGCTGCGGGCATTAAACCCGCAGTAAGAACGAGGGCTTATTCGGCCTCGCGCATGCGTTCCTGGCGCTGCATTTCTTCCTTGATGGCGGCGTCGATTTCGCGCAATACGCCGCGCACATCGGCCTTGCGTGTGGTTTCGGCAAACTGGCCGGTCAGTACGGTGTCAGGCGTCAGATCGCCGTTTGCGTAATGCTTCCAGATTTCCTTGCCATAGTGCGTCTGCAGCAGTTCGGGTGCGAAACGGCCGAAAAAGTCGGCGAGGTTTTCCACGTCACGTTCGAGCAGGCGCGCCGCGTGGTTGTTGTGTACGGCATCGACAGCCTGCGGCAGGTCGATGATGACCGGTCCGTCGGCAGCGAGCAGGATGTTGAATTCGGACAGGTCGCCATGCACAAGGCCGGCGCACAGCATGCGCACCACCTCGCGCACGAGCTGGGCATGCCATTGCCGCGCTTCGTCGGGGGTCAGCATCACGTCATTGAGGCGCGGCGCCGGCTGGCCGTCGGCATCTTCCACCACGTCCATCAACAGCACGCCTTCAAAGAAGCCGTAGGTTTTCGGCACCCGCACACCGGCGGCGGCGAGTCGGTACAGTGCCTCCACCTCGGCAGTCTGCCAGAGGCTTTCCTGTTCATGCTTGCCGTAGCGGGAGCCCTTTTCCATGGCGCGGGCGCGGCGGCTGTTGCGCACCTTGCGGCCCTCCTGGTACTCGACGGCCTGGCGGAAGCTGCGCTGGTTGGCTTCCTTGTATACCTTGGCGCAGCGGGTGTGGCCGCCGCAGCGGACGAGGTAGACAGCCGCCTCCTTGCCGCTCTTGAGCTGGCGCAGCACGTCGTCGATGATGCCGTCCTCGAGGAGCGGCTGCAGGCGTTGCGGAATCTTCATGGAGGCAGTTTACCTTATACTGGCGCCTTGCCCGATTGCTGAAGCCGAGAGTCCCATGCGTTCCCTGATTGCCCCTGTCCTGATGACCCTGTTGCTGGCCGGCTGCGGCCAGACCGGCCCTCTGTATTTACCGGAAAAAGAGCTGCCGAAAGACGAGCCGGCACCTGCGCCTGCCGTTAAGGCCGCGCCTGCCGCAGCGGAGAACCCGGCCGCACCGGCGGCTGTTGAGGCGACAGAGGCGAAATAAGCATGAGCATGCAGCTGCAGGTGTTCACCCACCATAACGGTGAACTGTGTGCCGAGGGTGTCAGGCTCAGCGACATTGCTGCGCGTTTCGGCACCCCGACCTACGTCTACAGCCGCGCGGCGATCACGGCCAGCTACCAGGCCTACAGCGGGGCGCTGGCGGGTTGTGACCACCGCATCTGCTTTGCGGTGAAGGCGAATTCCAACCTCGCGGTGCTGAACGTGCTGGCACGGCTCGGAGCCGGTTTCGATATCGTTTCCGTGGGTGAGCTGGAACGCGTACTGGCCGCTGGCGGTGACCCGGCCGGCGTGGTGTTTTCCGGCATTGGCAAGCGCGAAGACGAGATTGCGCGTGCGCTTGAAGTCGGTATCCACTGCTTCAATGTGGAATCGCGCGCCGAGTTGCAGCGTATCCAGGCCGTGGCGGCACGCATGGGTGTCGTCGCGCCGGTATCGCTGCGCGTCAACCCGGATGTCGACGCCAACACGCACCCGTACATTTCCACCGGCTTGCGTGAGAACAAGTTCGGCATCGACATGATCGAGGCGCTGGACGTCTACCGTGAAGCCGCGCGGCTGCCAAATATCCGCGTGAAGGGCATCGATTGTCACATCGGTTCGCAGCTGACGGAACTCACGCCATTCCTGGATGCACTGCAGATCGTGCTGAAACTGGTCGATACACTGGCTGCGGAAAACATCGTCATCGAGCATCTCGATATCGGCGGTGGCCTCGGCGTCAATTACAAGCCGGGTGACATGGCACCGACGCCGGGTGATTACATGAAAGCGGTGCGTGCCCAGCTCGGGAACCGCAAGCTGAAGCTCATCATCGAGCCAGGCCGCTCCATCGTTGCGAACGCCGGTGTGCTGCTGACGCGCGTCGACCTGCTGAAGTCGACACCGTCGCACCACTTTGCCGTGGTGGATGCTGCGATGAACGACCTGATCCGGCCCGCGCTGTACCAGGCCTGGCAAAAGATCGAGCCGGTGCGTGAGCATGCCGGCAAGGCGCACATCTACGATGTGGTGGGCCCGGTGTGCGAGACCGGTGACTTCCTCGGCAAGGGACGCGAACTGACGCTCGACGCCGGTGACCTGCTCGCAATCCACGGCAGCGGTGCGTACGGCTTCGTGATGAGCTCGAACTACAACAGCCGGCCGCGCGCGGCGGAAGTGATGGTCGATGGCGAGCAGGTGTTCACCGTGCGCGCCCGCGAAACGCTGGCTGACCTGTGGCGCGGCGAATCCGTGCTGCCCGCCTGATGTTGCGGGATTGCTGTTGATGTTGCCGACGAAATTCTGCGCCCATTGCGGCAGCGAAGTGCGCCTGCTAGTGCCGGCCGGGGACAACCGCGAGCGCCATGTCTGCGTCAGTTGCGAGACCGTGCACTACCACAACCCGCGCATCATCACCGGTTGTTTGCCGGTGTACGGTGACCAGGTGTTGTTGTGCAAACGCGCGATCGAGCCACGGCTCGGTTTCTGGACCTTGCCGGCCGGATTCCTCGAACTCGGCGAAACCGTGGCGGAAGGCGCCGCGCGCGAAACGCAGGAAGAAGCCGGCGCGCAGGTCACCATCGGCGACCTGTACTGCATGTTCAACCTGCCGCACATCGGCCAGGTCTACATGATGTACCTCGCCGAATTGCAGGAGCCGGTGTTTGCGCCGCGCACGGAAGAGTCGCTCGAAGTCCGCCTGTTCCGCGAAGACGAGATCCCGCTGAAGGAACTGGCATTCCGCACCATGTGGCGCACTTTGCACCACTACTTTGAAGACAGGAAAACCGGCAGGTTTTCCCTGCACGTGGAAGATATCGGGCCGTTGTGAAGGCTGAAGGAGAAGGAAATATGAGCAGGTGTTTTCTGCTTGTGTTGATAGCGATGATTCTGGCGGCCACTGCGCATGCAGCGCCTGGTGATCTTGATATAACTTTCGGCAATGGCAAGGGATGGGTCAGTACCGGTTTTCAACAGGCCGGGCAGCCTAGTAGCGCGCATAGCATGATTCAGCAGTCGGATGGCAAGTTGGTGGCAGCTGGCTATTCCCGTAATGGCAGAAATGACGATGATTTTGCACTGGCGCGTTATAACCCGGACGGCTCTTTGGATCCTGGTTTTGGAGTTGGTGGCAAGGTCGTTACTGATATTGATAGTCGGAGTGGGGATATTGCTTATGCGGTGATCCAGCAGGCGGATGGCAAGTTGGTGGCGGCAGGTAGTAGCTATAACAGCCCACTTACTTGTTTTGCGTTGGCGCGGTATAGCGCGGATGGCGAGCTGGATACTGCATTTGGAAAGGGCGGCAAAGTTGTTAAAGGCTTTTGCGGCGCTTCTATTCAGTCATTGATCCAGCAGGCGGATGGAAAACTGGTCGTGGCAGGGGCCAGTCAAGTTGGCAGTTATGAGGATTTTTCAGTGGCGCGTTATAACGCGAACGGCACGCTGGATACCGGTTTTGGTACGGGAGGCAAAGTCAGTACAGATATTAATAGTCGTGAGGATTATGCCTATTCCGTGATCCAGCAGGCGGATGGAAAACTGGTCGTGGCGGGTCACAGTGACAATGGCAGCAATGATGATTTTTCACTGGTGCGTTACAACATTGATGGTTCGCTAGATACTGCGTTTGGCGCAGGTGGGAAAGTGATCACGGCTGTCGGCAGTCGTTATGATTACGCCTATTCCGTGATCCAGCAGGCGGATGGAAAATTAGTGGTCGCTGGTTACGCAGGTAATGGGAGTAATAGTGATGTTGCGCTGGTGCGCTATAACACGGATGGTACGTTGGACTCAGGTTTTGGTGTGAATGGCAAAGTCACTACCGCCATCGGCGCAGGTAATGATGAAGCATATTCAATTATCCAGAAAGCGGATGGCAAGCTGTTGGTAGTGGGGAGAGCCTATGGCGTCAGCAATTATGACGTTACATTGATTGGCTATAACACGGATGGTTCGCTGGACACCCTGTTTGGTACTGGAGGCAAAGTCGTCACCGCCATTGGCAGCAGTAATGACTGGGCCTATTCCGTGGTGGAGCAAACAGACGGCAATTTGGTGATTGCTGGCGCCGCACGTGGAAACATTTACGATAATTTCGCACTGGTTCGTTACAGCCATGATGGCATATTGGATTTCATCTTTGGCACTGGTGGCAAGGTCGTTTCTGTTCTTCATGCCAGCCGGGACCAGGCCCGTTCGGTTATCCAGCAGGCGGATGGTCGGTTGGTAGTGGCGGGCTATGCGGGTAACGGTAGTGCTAATGCTTTTGCAATATCGCGTTATAACCAGGATGCCTCACTGGATACGAATTTTGGTGTTGGGGGCAAGGTCAGTACGGTGATAGGCGACACCTGTGAATCCTATGCAGTGATTCAGCAAGCAGATGGCAGGTTATTGGCGGCAGGTGCCAGCTATAACGGCAGTGATTGGGATTTTGCTTTGGCGAGCTATAACGCAGATGGCTCGATGAATACAGGTTTTGGCACGGATGGTAGTGTGGCTACTGGCATAGGCGATGGGAATGATATGGCCTACTCAATCATCCAGCAGGCTGATGGCAAGTTGGTTGCAGCGGGAAGTGCGTGGATCTATGATGAAAACCTCTATGGTTATAGCTATAGCCAGGACTTCGCACTGGTGCGCTATAACGCGGATGGCACCTCGGACACCAGTTTTGGCATGGGTGGCAAAGTGACCACGGGTTTTGCGGGGGGTGGCGGCTACTCACTAAATGATGATTACGCCTATTCACTTATCCAACAGGCGGATGGCAAATTGGTAATAGCAGGCTACTCGCTCAATTACGACAGCTATACAAGTCATTTTGCGCTGGTGCGCTACAACGAGGATGGCTCGCTGGATAGTGGTTTTGGGACCAACGGCAAACTCATTACCGAGATAGGTGCTGGCAGCGAAGCCTATTCTGTAATCCAGCAGGCAGATGGCAAGCTGGTAGTTGCGGGTGTAAGCGACGATGGCATCCAGAGTGATATCACGTTGGTGCGGTACAACCCGGATGGCACATTGGATTCCACGTTTAACACGACCGGGATTGCCACCACAAATTTGATCGACTCTGACAGCATGGGCCTGATGAGTCAGGATGGCGCTTATTCAGTGACACAGCAAGCTGATGGCAAACTGGTGGCTGCTGGTAGCAGCTCTTACTGGGACAATTACTATAAGCATGACTTTGCATTGGTGCGTTACAACACCGATGGATCACTTGATGCCACGTTCAACCTCACAGGCAAGACTGCGGTGAATCCGGGCGGGTTTGGTTATCAAGGCTTGGCTTATTCAGTAATCCAGCAGCACGATGGCAACCTGGTAGTAGCTGGTTATTCGGAAGGGATGCCCACTGGTACGGAATTTGTAGTCATGCGTTTTGCCGGCGATCAAACAGATACAGATGGCGATAGCGTACTGGATGATAGTGATGCCTTCCCCCTGGATCCCGCTGAATGGATGGACACGGACGGCGACGGGCATGGCAATAATGCCGATCTTGACGATGACAATGATGGCATCCCGGATTACATTGATGCCGATCCATTAAATCCTGCTATTTCAACCGAGAATATCTTGCCATTAAGTGGCCAATATAATGGATCGTTGATTAAAGAAACTTCGGGCATTCAGTAATGGCCGGGTGTCGTGCTGGTCAGGGATGCCCTTCGCGCACCCGCTTCACCGGCGTCACGCTCACACCCTGTTCATCGCAACTGATGCGGCTTTCGATGCCATAGACGGCGCGCAGGTTGTCCGGTGTCAGCACGGCGCCCGGTGTGCCGCTCGCGAACAGTGCGCCGTGTTGCAACAGGTACAGGCGGTCGCAGAAGCGCGCGGCGAGGCTGAGGTCGTGCAGCACCACCACGGCGGCGTTGTCGCCCTGCGCGTGGTTGCGCAGCAGTTCCATCACGTGCAGCTGGTGGTAAGGATCCAGTGCTGCGACCGGTTCGTCGGCAAAAATCAGTTGTGGTCGGGTGGCGAAAATGCGCGCCAGCATCACCAGGGTCTGTTCGCCGCCGGAGAGCGTTGTCGCAACGCGGTTGCGGTAGGCGATCACCTCGGCCAGTTGCATCGCGTGTTCGACGGCCGCGCTGTCTTCGGCGCGCGGGCTGGCCCAGAAACCCTGGTAGGGCAGGCGACCGAGTTCCACCACACGCTGCACGCTCACAGGCCATTGCGCCCGGGCGCCCTGCGCCAGGTAGCCGATCCGCCGGGCGCGTTCAGCCGGTGGCAATGACAACAGAGCCTGTCCGCACCATTGCACGCTGCCGGTGGTCGGGGTTTCCAGACCGCACAACAGGCGCAGCAGGGTGCTCTTGCCGGCGCCGTTCGGGCCGATGAGGCCGACCAGTTCGCCGCGCTGCACCGCCACATCCGGCCCGCGCAGGATGTCGATGCCGTCGATGCGGTACTGCAGCGCATTGCCGGCCAGCAGCAGGTCAGTCGTTGCGTTCATGACCACGGGTTCCTCGCGCGCAGGATCAGCCACAGGAAGAACGGGCCGCCGACGAGGGCGGTGATGACGCCGAGCTTCAGCTCGCCGCCGGTCGACAGCACCTGCACCAGCATGTCAGCCACCAGCAACAGGATCGCGCCGCCCCAGAAACTCGCCGCGAGCAGCCGGCGCGGCGAATGGCCGACCAGCGGCCGCAACAGGTGCGGCACCACGAGGCCGACAAAACCGATATTGCCGCTGACCGACACGGCCGCGCCGATGCCGGCCGCCACGCCGGCGACCAGCACCCAGCGCAAGCGGTGGCCGTTGAAGCCGAGCGAGTGTGCCGTGTCTTCGCCGAGTGTCAGTGCATCGAGGTAGCGGCCGCAAGACAACATCAGCAACCAGCCGGTTGCCATGAACGGTAGCGAGATCGCGACGTCCTGCAGGCTGCGGTTGGTGACGGAGCCGAGCAGCCAGTGCACGATTTCCTGCACGGCATACGGGCTCGGGGCGAAGTTCAGCGCCAGCGCGATCAGCGCACTGCCGATCGCGTTGATCGCGATGCCGGCGAGGATCAGTGTCAGCACATTGCTGTTGCCGCGCACCAGCAGCGACAGGCACAGCACCGACAGTGCCGCACCGAGCAAGCCGCCTAGCGGCAACACGAACCAGCCCAGGCCGGAAAAGCCGAAATAGAACACGATGACCGCACCCAGCGCGGCGCCGTTGGAGACACCGATGATGCCGGGCTCTGCCAGCGGGTTGCGCAGCAGGCCCTGCAAGGCAGCGCCGGCGAGGCCCAGCGTGCCGCCGATGAAGAAGGCCAGCAACGCGCGTGGCAGGCGCACTTCACTGACAATCAGCGCTTCGACAGTCACCGCGTTGTGCCATGCATCGCGCATGCCCTTGAAAGCATCCACATCCGCCGTGCCGGTGTGCAGCGACAACAGGAAACAGCCCAGGCTCACCAGGGCGAGCAGGGTATTGAGAAGTGTGGTAGATGGTTGGCGCAATGTCATCAGCGGTGGTCCGCCAGCCAGGCAATTTCGTCGGCGACTTGCGGGCCGGCACAGTCGCGCAGCTGCGTCGGCACGTACATGCGGTTTTCTGCCGGGATCATGTGTTTCACCACCGGGTGATTGACATAACTGTAGGCGAGCGAGTTCTGGTTATAGGCGTAGTTGTCGATGAGGATGCGTTCGGGCCGCGCCAATGCCAATGTTTCCAGCGAGATCTGCTGGAAGTGGCTGATGCCCATCTCGGCCGCGAGGTTGCGATAGCCGGCCTTTAGCAGCACGTCATGCTCCAGTGTGCCGCTGCCGATGGTGAAACCGTTCGGGGAGTAGATAATCGCATTGCGTGCCGGTTTGTCGCGGTTGCGCGCCTGGGCCTCGGCAATCGTGCTGTCCATGCGCGCGATCAGGGCGCGCGCCTTTTCTGTCTCGCCAAACCATTCCCCGGCCTGCAGCAGCATGTCGCGGATACCGGCCACGCTGGTCGGCAGCGGCATCAGTTCGACGCGATAGCCGAGTGCCCGCAGCATGCGCACCGAGTCGGGTGATGCAAACGCGGTGCTGATGACGAGATCCGGTTGCAGCGGGATGATCTCCTCGGCCGTGCCCTGGTTGAGCGGAATGCCCTGTACGGCATGGACCATATAGGAGACGGCCGGGTTCGCGGCCTGGTGGTTTACCGTGGCAATGCGCTCGCGCTCCACCAGCATCAGCAACACCTGGTCGGTGCACAGCCCGAGCGAGGCAATGCGTTGCGGTCGTACGCCATCCGCGTGCGCAGCCAACGCACATGCGCTGCACAAGACGACGATCAACTGGCGCATGCGACTGTTCATCCGTGGGCAACAACGCCGCTGGCAAACAACTGTCCGATAGTGCTCTCGTCATAGCCGCAACCGGCCAGCACTGCCTTGCCGTCGGCACCGCACGGGTGGGCACCGTGGCGCACCTGCAGCGGTGTGCGCGAGAAGCGCGGGAATGGCGCTGGCTGCTTCACACCCTCGATGTCGATGAACATGTCGCGCGCCAGGTTGTCCTCGTGTTCCAGAGCCTCCGCCATCGACAGTACGGGCGCAAAGCAGGCATCGCAGCCGGCAAAATGATTGCACCATTCATCGCGCGTGCGGTGGCGGAAAACGTCGCCGATACGCTGCTGCATGGCTTCCCAGCAATCCTTGTCCCACTGCCCTGGCATGCTGCCATCATCCAGTCCCAGTTTCTGCAGCAGGATGGCATAGAACTGTGGCTCCACGGCGCCCACGGCGACGAAATGGCCGTCAGCCGTTTCGTAGACGTTGTAGAACGGTGCACCGCCATCGATCGAGTTCGTGCCGCGCTCCTCGTTCCAGAAACCGATCTGCTGGAACGAGAACATCGTGCTGTAGAGTTGCGCCGCACCGTCGATCATCGCTGCATCAATCACCTGGCCTTGCCCGCTGCGCGCAGCATGGAACAGCGCGCAAACCATGCCGTAGGCGGCGAGCTGCGAGCCGCCGGCGTAATCGCCGATGATGTTGAGCGGAATCGTCGGCTTGCTGCCCTGGTAGCCGATTGGAAACAGGCTGCCTGCCATCGCGATGTAGTTGATGTCATGGCCGGCGCGCTGTGCCAGCGGGCCGGTCTGGCCCCAGCCGGTGATGCGGCAGTAGACCAGCTTCGGGTTGATGGCGAAGCATTCGTCGGGGCCGAGCCCGAGCTTTTCCATCACGCCGGGACGGAAGCCTTCCAGCAGCCCGTCTGCGGACGCCAGCAGTTTTTTCACGATCGCGATGCCTTCCGGTTTTTTCAGGTCCAGTGCGATGCGCTGTTTGTTGCGGCTGGCGAAATCGAATTTCGGGACCAGGTTCAGGGTGCCGCCGCCGATACGCTCGACACAGATCACTTCCGCGCCCATGTCGGCGAGCAACATCGCTGCAAACGGGCCAGGCCCGAGGCCGGCAATTTCAATGATGCGGATGCCCTGTAGTGGTCCCATGTCCTCACCCCGGTTTGTAAACGCAGGCCTGTGCGAATCCCTGCCCGCGCAGGAATTGTGCCTGCAACTGGCTCATCACGCCGCGCTCGCAGTACAGCAGGTACTGCTGCTGTTTGTCGAGTTCTGTGTGGCGTTTGTGCAGCTGGTAGAACGGCAGGCACTGCACGCTGGCGCCGGCAATGGCGAGCGGCTTGCGCTCTTCCTCGTCGGGATGGCGGATGTCGAGCACGATCGCGCCGGCGGGAATCTCGTGCAGGACCGGCACCTCGCAGGCTTCGTGCCCGCTTTGGGCAATCTCGTCGATATTGGTGGACACACTGGCTGCAATCGCCTGCTGCAGGACGGCGAAATCAAAAAACGCTTCCTCGCGCGCAATGCGTTCCGGTTTGGCGCGTGTGGTCGGCTTCTGCGAGATCACGCCGCAGTACTCGGGAATGTTTTTCGCAAACACTTCCGTGCCGATGCGCCGCGCATAATCGACGATGTCGGGCTTGTCCATCATTGCCAGCGGACGCAATACCAGCATGTCGCTGGCCTGGCTGATGACGGCGAGATTGGGCAGTGTCTGGCTCGATACCTGTGCCACGGCTTCGCCGGTGACCAGTGCCTGGATCTCCAGCTGGCGCGCCAGGTCACTCGCCGCGCGCAGCATCATGCGCTTGAGGATCACACCCATCTGCGAGTGGTGCACCTTTTCCTGGATTTCGCGCACCACATCGGCAAACGGCACGCTGATGAATTTCACGCGGTGCGAGGCGCCGTACTTCATCCACAGGTAGACGGCGATTTCCTTCACGGCAATCTCGTGTGCATCGCCGCCGAGGTTGAAGAAACAGAAATGCGTCAGCAACCCGCGCTTCATCGCCAGGTAGGTCGACACGGTCGAATCGAAGCCGCCGGAGATCAGCGACAGCACCGCATCCTGGCTGGCCAGCGGGAAGCCGCCGAGGCCCGGGTAGTCCTGCTCGATGACGAAAAAGCGGTCGTGGCGGATCTCGACTGGCACGGTGATGTCCGGGTGCTTGAGCTTCACACCCCCGGTGGCACAGTGCTGGTTCAGCCCGCCGCCGATGTAGCGTTCGATATCACCGGACTGGAAACTGTGGTTGCCCAGCCGGCGGCAGCTGACGCGGAACGTCTTGCCGGCCAGCAGTTGGCCGTAGAGCGCGCGCGTGGCCTGGTAGAGGCCGTCCCAGTCCACGGCCGGTGGGCTGTCATCGCCCTCCGCCTGGGGCAGGTAGAGCGGGAATTCGTGCACACACTGGAAGTGGCTGATGCCCGGCGTGCGGCCGAGCAGGTCGACGATGCGGGCCTGGGTAGCGGCATCCGCTGCGCTGGTGATGCCAATGTGGTCCCACTGCCGGTCGATCTGTACCTCGGGATCGATGGCCTTCAGCAGTGTGCGCAGGTTGTCGCGCAGCATGCGCACCAGCCGCTGGCGCACCGGCTTGCTCTTGATGGTGATCTCGGCGAACAGCTTGACGGTGTATTGCATGGCGGAGGTCGGCAGCGTCGGTGGGGCGGCATTATAGACGGCACGGCGGGTGAAGGCAGGTTACTGTTCTTGGCCCTATATTGCACCAATATGGTGCTAAACGGTTTGCATGTGCGTTATTGTGGTGCAAATCATGCATTGATCTGGTGCATGCCGGCATGAAATGCTTGATTCAGCTGCCTGTATTTAGTTGCACAAATGGCATATATTTTGCCACCTCTTCTTCGTTTCGTTTTGAAACCCCCTTAATCAACACGCAAGTGACCAACACCACGCAAGTGGCAAACGTTCCCCTGGAGGAAACCATGTCAGAGAAAACTCTGAAACTGATCAAAGAACATAACGTGAAGTGGATCGACTTCCGTTTCACCGATACCAAGGGTAAGGAGCAGCATGTCACGTACCCGGCCAAGGACGTCGATGCCAGCCTCTTCACCAATGGCAAGATGTTCGACGGTTCCTCCATTGCTGGCTGGAAAGGTATCAACGAGTCCGACATGATCCTGATGCCGGATGACAGCACGGCCGTCATGGATCCGTTCTTCGACGAGCCGACCCTGATCCTGCGCTGCTCCATCGTCGAGCCGGCCACCATGCAGGGCTACAACCGCGACCCGCGCTCCGTTGCCAGCCGCGCCGAGGAGTACCTGAAATCCATCTACGGCGCCGATGCCTACGCCATCATGGGTCCGGAGCCGGAATTCTTCATTTTCGATGACGTGAAGTGGAAGGTCGATATGTCCGGCTGCAGCGTCAAGATCGGCTCCGAGGAAGCGGCCTGGTCGTCTGATCACCCGTACGAGAGCGGCAACACCGGCCACCGCCCCGGTGTGAAAGGTGGCTACTTCCCCGTTCCGCCGGTGGATTCACTGCACGAGATCCGCGGCGCCATGTGTAATGCCATGGAAGAAATGGGCCTGGTACTCGAAGTTCACCACCACGAAGTGGCCACTGCCGGCCAGTGCGAGATCGGTGTTGGCGGCAACACGCTGGTGAAGAAAGCTGACGAAGTGCAGATCCTCAAGTACTGTGTCCACAACGTCGCGCACGCCTATGGCAAGACGGCCACCTTCATGCCGAAGCCGATCGTTGGCGACAACGGTTCCGGTATGCACGTGCACCAGTCCATCACCGCGAAGGGCAAGAACATCTTCGCCGGAGATGCCTATGCCGGCCTGTCTGAAACCGCGCTGTTCTACATCGGCGGTATCATCAAGCACGCCAAGGCACTGAACGCGTTCTGTAACCCGGGCACCAACTCGTACAAGCGCCTGGTGCCGGGTTTTGAAGCCCCGGTCATGCTGGCTTACTCTGCCCGCAACCGTTCTGCTTCTATCCGTATCCCCTGGGTTAACAGCGAGAAAGCGCGTCGCATCGAGACCCGCTTCCCCGACCCGACCGCCAACCCGTACCTGTGCTTCGCGGCCCTGCTGATGGCCGGCCTCGACGGCATCAAGAACAAGATCCACCCGGGCGATGCAGCCGACAAGGACCTGTACGACCTGGAGCCGGAAGAAGCGGCCGAGATCCCGACCGTGTGCTCCAGCCTGGAAATGGCGCTGGAAGCACTGGACAAGGATCGCGAGTTCCTGACCCAGGGCGGCGTGTTTGACAACGACATGATCGACGCCTACATCGCTTTGAAGATGGAAGAGGTAACCAAGCTGCGCATGACCACCCACCCGGTGGAATTCGAGATGTACTACTCCTGCTAAGTGCAGCGGTAGCTTGATCTCGCGCAAGCGATCAGCAACAGGAAAAGCCCGGCCATCGTGCCGGGCTTTTTTTTGCGGCCGTGAGGATCACATTGAGAAAGGTAATGGAAAGGAGCGTGTGCCATGCAGTGCAAGCCAGGCAAGCTGTGCCGGACAATACTCATGCTGTTGGTGGTTGCCGCTTTGTCGCCGCTACATGCCCAGGTGTACCGGCATGTCGATGCCGAGGGCAGGGTGAGCTTCAGCGACAAGCCTCCGGAAGAGGGGCAGGCAGAAGCGGTGCAGTTGCCGCCGACCAATGCCATGCCGGCCGCTCAGGCCACTGAAACGCCTGCAGCAGGCACAGCAGACAGCAATGCGGATCAGGCTTTCAACGGCTACAGCCGCTTCGAGATGACGAGCCCGGAACAGGACGAGATCCTGGGCTGGGATGTCACAACCGCCAGCCTGACGGCGGAACTTAGCCCGCCCTTGCAGCCGGGCCATACGATCCAGTTCTATCTGGACGGGCGGCCGCTGGGCAAGCCCGGCACGACCCTGTTCCGCCTGGTCAGCAGCCTGGAGCGCGGCAGCCATAGCGCCGAGGCGCGGGTGCGCGATGAAAAGGCCAGAACCCTGGCCATTACCCCCCATGTCAGCTTCCATGTCCGGCGCCATATCGACCAGGGTGGCACACTGCTGGATCCGGATCTGTACCCGTATGATGCCGGTGGTGCCCGCAGCCCGCGCGGGGCCCGCAGCCCGGGTGGCGCCGGCGGACCGGAAGAGCCGGAAGGGGATATCGGTGCCGGCTCGGCACCGGGGGCAAGCAGCCCTGGCCAGCGCGTGATCCGGCGCCCGTTGCATTAGCATGGGGTCAGTGGGGCGCTTTCCTTGCTGGTGGCAGCCGTTTAAAGTGGAAACAGGATCAATGGAGAAACGAGATATGTTGCAGTGTTTGCGCAGGATTGGCTTGGTGTTGCTGCTGGCTTCCCCGGCAATGGCCCAGGATGTGCCGCCGGCTGAAGCCGGGACGGAGCCGCCCCCGGTGCCGAAGGGACAGGTTTACCGTTCGGTAGATGCCCAGGGGCATGTGATTTTCACCGACGCGCCGCCTGCCGGGCGTGCAGCCGAGGAGGTGAAGATCACGCCGGTGAATACCTTGCCGGCAGCCACTACGTCTTCCGAGCGGCCCCGCCACGAGAAGGAAAAAACTGTGTATGAGCGTTTTACCATTACCAGCCCATTGAATGATGCAGCTTTCGGCCAGGAGGTCGAGGCGGTTGATGTGACGGTCGAGCTGTCGCCTCCCCTGCAGGGCAGCGATACCGTCCAGTTCTTCCTGGATGGCCAGCCACTTGGCGAGCCGGCACAGAGCCTTGCCTATACGCTGACCGGCCTCGACCGGGGGACGCATACCGTGGAGGCCCGCCTGTTTGATGCTAAGGGCCGGCAACTGATGTCGACAGGGGCGGTGCAGTTTCACTTGCGCCGCATCTCCGCCCTCAACAAGGTCAGTGACAACAAGCCGGATAAACCGCAGGGTTGGCTTGCGCGCTGGTGGGGCCGCGATGCCGTGGCTGCGGCCGATGCCGGTCCGGTTGGCGGATACGGTTCACCCAAGGGGGCAGGCAGCCTGTCCGGTGCCGGCGTTACACAGGGTGCGGGTGGCGTGGCAGGCATGCCCGGCATGGGCGGCCCGGCAGAAAAACCGCAAAAATAAGCAGCGTCGACGAGTCTCCGTCAGGCTGGCAAATATCTTGCAAGCAATCCGGGTACAACCACTGCCCTTGCCATGATGGCGTGCCATGCCCCCAGCCGATACCACTGCCGATAGCCGCTTGCCGGCCATGATCCTCGACCACCTGTCGAGTGCCGTGGTGCTGCTCGACCGCGAGCTGCGCCCGCTGTACCTCAACCAGGCCGCCGAGGGCTTGCTGGCTGTCAGCCAGCAGCATGCCCGCGGCCAGCAATTTGGTGACCTGCTGCGCGATGCCGACGAACTGGTGGTGGTCCTGCGCCAGGCACTGGCCAGTGGTGTGCCTTTCACCCAGCGCCAGGCGAACCTGACCCTCGCCACCTTGCACAAGACGGTAATGGCCGACATCAGTGCGACACCACTGCCGGCCGAGCATGGCTTGTTGCTCGAAATGCAGGCGATGGATCGCCTGCTGAAAATCAGTCGCGAGGAAGCACTGGTGTCATCACAGCAAACCAGCCGCCACCTCGCCCGTGGCCTGGCGCACGAGATCAAGAACCCGCTCGGCGGCATCCGCGGCGCCGCCCAGCTGCTGGCCAGGGAATTGTCTGACCCCACGCTCGCAGAATACACCGGCATCATCATCGATGAGGCCGACCGCTTGCGCGACCTGGTTGATCGCATGCTCGGGCCGCACGAATTGCCCGTAATGTCGCACTTCAACATCCACGAAGTGCTGGAGCGGGTGCTCGGTATCATCCGTGCGGAATACGGCGATGCGGTGGCCATGCGCCGCGACTATGATCCCAGCCTGCCGGATATCGAGGGTGATCGCAGCCAGCTGCTGCAGGCCTTGCTCAACATCGTGCGCAATGCCGTGCAGGCACTCACGGAACACCACACGCCGGATGCTGTAATCACAATGCGCACACGCGTGCAGCGCCGCTTCACCATCGGCAAGCGCCAGCACAAGCTCGTCTGCCGCATCGATATCATCGACAACGGCCCCGGCATCCCGCCGGACATGCAAGACACGATCTTCTACCCGATGATTTCCGGACGCGCGGATGGCACCGGCCTCGGGCTGGCCATTGCCCAGTCGATCATCGCGCAACACCATGGCCTGGTGGAGTGCGACAGCGTGCCCGGCAATACCCGTTTCTCGCTCTACCTGCCCCTGGATGCCTGACATGAACACACAAACTGGCGATGTATGGATCATCGATGACGACCGCTCGATCCGCTGGGTTCTCGAAAAAGCGATGGGGCAGGCGGGGATCCCCTGCCGCAGTTTCGAGAGCGGCGATGCGGCGCGGCGCGAGCTGGGCCGCAACCCGCCGGCGGCATTGATCAGCGATATCCGCATGCCCGGCATCGATGGCCTCGCACTGCTGCGCACGATCAACCGCGATTTCCCGACGCTGCCGGTCATCATAATGACAGCGCATTCCGATCTCGACAGTGCTGTCGCGTCATACCAGGGCGGTGCGTTCGAGTACCTGCCGAAACCGTTTGATGTCGATGAGGTGGTCGAGGTGACGAGGCGTGCGCTGGCGCAGACGCAACCGCCAGCGGCGCCGCCCGCACAAGAGGAGCAGCCGCCGGCAGAAATGATCGGCGAAGCGCCTGCGATGCAGGAAGTGTTCCGCGCGATCGGTCGCCTGTCGCACTCGAATATCACTGTGCTGATCAATGGCGAGTCCGGCACCGGCAAGGAGCTGGTCGCGCACGCGCTGCACCGCCACAGCCCGCGTGCGCGCAAGCCGTTTATTGCGCTGAACATGGCAGCAGTGCCGAAAGACCTGATGGAATCCGAATTGTTCGGCCATGAAAAGGGCGCGTTCACCGGTGCCGTGAGCCAGCGCCAGGGGCGTTTTGAACAGGCGGATGGCGGCACCTTGTTCCTCGACGAGATCGGCGACATGCCACATGACACGCAGACGCGCCTGTTGCGTGTGCTGGCGGATGGCATGTTCTACCGCGTCGGGGGCCATACGCCGGTGAAAGTGGATGTGCGCATCATCGCCGCCACGCACCAGAACCTGGAAAAACTGGTGCAGGAACACAAGTTCCGCGAGGACCTGTTCCATCGGCTCAACGTGATCCGCATCCAGCTGCCGCGACTGGCTGAGCGGCGCGAGGATATACCTGCGCTGGCGCGCTTCTTCCTTGGCAAGGCTGCGCGCGAACTGGGCGTTGAAGCAAAGACCCTGTTGCCGGAAACCGAAGCATGCATGGCTGCGCTGGATTGGCCGGGCAATGTTCGCCAGCTGGAGAACACCTGCCGTTGGCTGACCGTGATGGCACCCGGGCGCGAGATCCACACCAGGGACCTGCCGCCTGAACTGCTGGAACAGCAGGCAGAATCGGCAGTGGTATCCGGTAGCTGGCAGCAGCAGCTGCGCCACTGGGCCCGGCGCGAACTGGCCAATGGCCATGAACGCCTGCTCGACGAGGCCATGCCCGCTTTCGAGCGCATCATGATCGAGGCGGCACTGCAGCACACCGCTGGCCGGCGGCGCGATGCCGCCGAGCTGCTCGGCTGGGGTCGCAACACCCTCACGCGCAAGATCAGGGAGCTCGGCATGTTCGTCGAGGGCGAGGATGACGACGAGTAGGGGCTACCTGCTGGTCGCCCTGTCAGACCCGGCGTATTTAATCACGGGCGACCAGCAGGTCGCCCCTACAGTAGAATGCGTCGTTCATTCCTGTATTGAGAAATTCCTATGGCCGGCAGCAGCCTTCTCGCCCTGATCGACGACATCGCCAGCGTGCTGGATGATGTCGCCCTGCTGACCAAGGTCGCCGCCAAGAAAACCTCGGGTGTGCTGGGCGATGACCTGGCACTGAATGCCGAGCAGGTGTCTGGTGTGCGCGCCGAGCGCGAGTTACCGGTGGTATGGGCGGTCGCCAAGGGTTCTTTCAAGAACAAAGTGATCCTGGTGCCGGCCGCGCTGCTGATCAGCGCCTTGGCGCCGTGGCTGGTCACGCCATTGCTGATGATCGGTGGCGCCTTTCTCTGCTATGAGGGTTTCGAGAAACTCGCCCACAAGTTCCTGCACAGTGCAGCAGAAGAGGCTGCCGGTCATGAGGCGATCACGCAGGCCCTGCTGGATCCGGCGGTCGACCTGGTCGCGTTCGAGCAGGAAAAGATCCAGGGTGCGATCCGCACGGATTTCATCCTCTCGGCAGAAATCATTGTCATTGCACTCGGCACCGTGCAGGAATCTGCATTCAGCATGCAGGTGGCGGTGGTGTGCGGCATTGCCCTGCTGATGACGGTCGGTGTCTATGGCCTAGTGGCTGGTATCGTCAAACTGGACGACGCAGGTTTGCATCTGGTGAAGGATAACGCGACGCATGCGTTGGCGGCGATGAAGCGCGCACTCGGTCGCGGCCTGTTGCTGTTTGCACCGAAACTGATGAAGTCACTGTCAGTGATCGGCACAGCTGCGATGTTCATGGTGGGCGGTGGCATCCTGTTGCACGGCATCCCCGGCTCGCATGACCTGATCCATCACCTGGAAGCGATGCTGCGCGGTGTGCCGCTGCTCGGTGGCGTGCTGGCTGCGTTGGCGCCATCGCTGGCGAATATCGTCGGTGGTGTGGCGACTGGCGCCCTGGTGCTGGCGGCCGTCAGTGTCGGCACGCGCATTTTCACGGCGGCGAAGGGCTGAACCATGTTGCTGAATGTATTGCTGGCGATCGTGCTGTTGCCATTGGCGTTCCTCAACCTGCTGGCGCCCTTGTTGATCCTCAAGACGCAGCGCATTGCTGCCCGGGTGAAGTTCACGCCGCTGCCGGAAGACGAGTTCCTCGCTGCGCGCAGTGACACCTACAACCGTCTTGACACCGAGCTGAAGCAGATGGGTTTTGTCTACGGCGGTTCGTCAGTGCTGAAAGACACGCACACCGAAAGTTATTTTTCGCTGTACAGCCTGCCAGGCGATGCCGCCTGCGCGATGCTGGTCACGATCAACAGTCCCGTCAGGAACATGACGTACCTCGAGTTCTGCCAGGTGTTTGCTGATGACACGGTGCTGGATGTCAACAATGCTGACGTGGTGTCGGCGTACCCGGCGATGAAACAGAAAACCATGTTGCGCTACCCGGATGTCAACGAGCCGGCGGCACTGCTCGATATATTCAGGCGGGTGCGCGCTGCCATAGCCCAGCGGGTGGCGCTGAAAGCATGGGATCCGGCGCAGGGCATTGCACTGGTGGAGCAAGCCCTGGCGCGGGAGGCCGACGAGCTGCTGCGGCTCGGTTTCTGCCTCGAACCCGTTGATGCCGACGGCAAGCGCAGCCTCACGCTGGCGGGCGCCTACCGGCTGACATGGAAAAGCGTTTTTCCCGGCAAGCAGATCCAGAACTGGCGCGACCTTCGCCGCGCCCGGGCGGTATTGCGCCGGACCTGACCGGCCGGCATTGCACTGGCTGCGCCAGCCGCTACACTGGCCACCCTTTCGGCGCGCGCCCTGCGCCGTCCATGCAGCGCCGCTTTGGCGCCAGGTTCCCAGCGTGATCGCCACCAGCAACCTCACTATCCAGTTCGGGGTCAAACCCCTGTTTGAA
>CALMIC010000209.1 GCA_937864065.1 uncultured Cellvibrionales bacterium
TCGAGCTGGTTGGCATTGGCGACGGTGGGACAGTTATCCGATTCGGGCGACTGGGGGGAAGTAATCTGGGTACCGAAACCGGAGCAATTGTAACCATTCGGGATCGACGTAATCGTGCCATACCCCACCCCGTCAGCGTCGCTGTCCTGCTGGCAATAGAGCATCCAGCCGGCGAACACCGGCTCGGTAATACACGCCAGCATGGCGCCCATCAAGATACTGCGCAGGTGTCCCGGAAGCATCCGCTGCCCTCGTTTGTTGTTTTTGCTAGTCTTCAATTTACCACCGCCCCCCCAACCTGCAAAGTCAGGCGGGCGGTCGCCGATACTATGGTGACACCTGCTCCCTGAGCACTGACCCCCTGTAATCCGCATCCACCGGCAACAGTGTCTCTGCCGCATTGCCGGCATCCTGTGGCGCTGCATCGATATAGTCCGGCACGCCGTCGTTGTCGTCGTCGAGATCCTGCAGGTTGTGCACGGTGTCGCCATCCGTATCGACCCACGGATTCAGCTCGTCGAGGTCATCCGGATCCGTCGGCCGCGTGACGCCATCACGGTCACTGTCGATAATCATGGTGCTGGGCACTGGTGCAACTGCAGTGCCGTTATACGAATAACAGTGCTTGCCTGCGCGATCCAGGAAACAGAACTGGCCAACCGCCGCCGACACAAACTGTACCAAGCCATTAGCCGGCACTGCCACTGTATTAAGGATACTGGTATACGGACCGTAACAATACGTGCCAGACGCATTGTAGTAAGTCAGGATTGTTTGCACGGTCACTCCGCTAAAAGCCGGCGTGTACAGGTAATCCGTGTGATTCATGTATGCCGTACTGGTACACGGATAGGAGTAGGTTATGTACCAATCTCTTTTGGGCGAAAGGCTGGTTTGTGGCGTGCAGGTGCCGCCGGTTTCATCTTTCTGGCAACTGGCGTTGATGGCGTAATCAGCAACGTTCGGGTCACGCCCACGACTGGATTCCCAGCTATCCGGCAAGGTATCCCGGTCAGTATCGAAGGCATAACGCGCATCCTGCGGCCAGTCATCACAGGCATCACCCACACCATCGCCATCATCATCGGCTTGATCAACATTGACGACACGCGCGCAGTTATCCGTCACGTCGGGCACGCCGTCATTGTCGTCATCAAGATCTGATGCATCGCAGGCACCATCCTTGTCCAGGTCAGTGGAACCGGAAGCATCCAGCGGACATTCATCCGCAGTATCGGGCACGGTGTCATTGTCATCATCCGGATCTGACGCATCAGGAATACCGTCATTGTCATCGTCCGGATCACAAACGTTGCCGAGCCCGTCGCCATCCAGGTCAGCCTGGTTGGCATTGGCATTCAGCGGGCAGTTATCCACGGCATCCAGCACACCGTCATTGTCATCATCGGGATCTGCATTGTTGCCGATGCCATCATTGTCCGTATCAACCGATTCCGCCGGGTCATAGGGAAAACGGTCACTGGTATCCGGCACGCCGTCATTGTCATCATCGGTATCAGCAGCATTCAGAGTACCGTCACCATCGAAATCGACATCACACAAGTCGCCGACGCCAACATTGTCCAGATCCAACTGATCAGCATTGGCAGCCAGCGGGCAGTTATCAGCCACATCCGCCACCCCGTCATTGTCATCATCCGGATCCGCATTGTTGCCAATACCATCGCCATCCGTATCGAGAGTTTCTGTCGCATCAAGCGGCAGTGCATCGGCAGTACCATTGGCACCATCGCCATCCGGATCAAACACACCGGGCGTGGTATCGCCGGTGTCAAAACATTCCGGGCCGAATTCCGTCAATGCACACACGCCATGGCCAAACGCACCGGCGATGTAGCTGATGGTACCTTTGGTGGTATAGGTTGCTGTGCTGACGTATACATTGGCAGCGCACGAGGGGCTGGACGAATCGCGCGACGACTGCGTCTTGGTACAGCTCAGGCTGTTATTCGAAGCAACCGAACACTGCAGCGAATTATTGATAGCGGTATACCAACCATAAGCAGGTGGCCCCAGCGAGGCACAGAATATGAATGAGTAGCCGCCATCATAAAACGACTGTTTATAATCGGGATTAACGGCAGCTGGTGGATTGGTACCCCAGCAGACATTGCCACTGTCGGTAACCGCGCAAGACCAGGTGTCGCCGAGCTGCAGGGCACGCGCCGTGGTAATGCCCGCCGGCACATTGGTTTGCCCGTTCGCGTTGTTGCCGGAACACTGCACAGTGCCTTTCGTGATTGTGCAACGATGGCTCAGGTTACCGGTACCCGCAGAGAGGCTGATGGCAATGGCGTAGTCTGCTTTCGCCGGATCGTAGGCGTGGGCAGATTCCCAGGCATCCGGCATGCCATCCCGGTCGATATCCAGGCAGGCATCTCCCACGCCATCGTGGTCACTATCCCTCTGATCGGGATTTGCCACTACTGCGCAGTTATCCGTGGCATTGGGCAGACCATCGTTATCGATATCCGGATCCAGTGTCAGGCCATTGCAGGTACTTGCGTCGGCAGCACATCCGTAGGGATTCGGTTGCAGCCAGCCATCCGGGAGACCATCGTAATCGGTGTCTTTCGAGGCTGCAGCATTCAGTGGGAAATCGTCGCCAGCGTTGGCAACGCCATCACTATCAACATCGGCATCAGGGTCACACATATCCCCGATGCCATCAGCATCCGTATCTTGCTGGTCTGCATTGGAAACATTGGGACAATTGTCACTGGCATTAGAAACTCCGTCTCCATCGACATCAGGATCGCAAACATCTCCGACGCCATCATTATCACTATCAAGCTGATTGGCATTTGCCAACAACGGACAATTATCAGAAGGGTCCAGCAACCCATCACCGTCAGTATCTACCGGCACTGAATTCTGGTAGCGCACCAGCGCGATATCATTGTTGCTGCCGTTACTACTCAGGCCAGCAGTCACTAGCTTGCCATCCAATTGCACCAGCAGCGCCATTGCAATATCAGTCGACGAACCCACCGGCGTCGCTGTGCGCCCATTGCTGCCGAATGCTGTATCCCACGATCCGCTACTAGTCAGTCGCCCAACCAGAAAATCCAGATTGCTGCCATACGTCACTCCGGCAATAATCAACTTGCCATCCCCTTGCAACCTGAGGGCAAGCGCCTGATCCGGCACATTGCTACCGACATAAGTTGTTGCACTGGTGGACAACAACACCTTCCCGCCACTGCCAAAAGCTGTATCCAGTGAGCCATTGGCGTTATAGCGGATCAACAGGATGTCATTCTGGTTACAGCCCAAGCCACTAACGGTACAGGCAAAACCGGCTATCACCAGCTTGCTATCAGCTTGCTGCACAATGGCACGCGCTTCATCAGCCTTGGTGCCGCCAGCATCCACAGCCGTGATAACTTTACCGCCGGAACCGAATGTTGTGTCCAGCGAGCCATTGCTGTTGTAACGCACCAGAGCGACATCCACCGTGGTCGCCGTGCTGCGCCCCGCCAGCACGTACTTACCGTCGCCCTGCAGCAACATGGCATAGGGCGTGTCATCGCCAGCCCCAATGGCCGTGGTGACTTTCCCCCCTGAACCGAAGCTCGTATCCAGAGTGCCATCACTGTTGTAGCGCACCAGGGCAAAATCATTGTTGGCACCATTGTTGCTGTAGCCTGCCGCTACCAGCTTGCCGTCGCTCTGCCATATCAGGGCATTGATTCCATCTGCCGATGAGCCGACTGGCGATAATGCCTTGCCGCTGCTACCAAAACCGGTATCCAGGGTGCCGTCGCTGTTGTAACGCACCAGTGCAAAATCATCGTTTGTGCCGTTGTTGCTATACCCCGCTGCCACCAGCTTGCCGTCTGCCTGCAAGACCAGTGCATTCGCACGTTCACCGCCAGCACCTACTGGTGTCACAACCTTGCCGGCACTGCCAAAACCTGTATCCAGACTGCCGTCACCCTGGTAGCGCACCAGGGCAAAATCGTCATTGCTACCGTTATAGCTATAGCCGCCAACCACCAGCTTGCCATCAGACTGCTGGACCACGGCATTCGCCTGTTCCGAGCCAGCGCCGATAGCGGTTGTGACCTTGCCGCCAGTACCAAACCCGGTATCCAGGGCGCCATCGGCCCATACCACGGCGGGTAGCAACATGATCGATAGCAGTGCGCTGACATGTTTCATACGGCCGGCCCAATCCTCATTGTCGTTATCACTGTTTCCAAAATAGCACCCCGGTCAATCAGATAACTGCTGCTCTGTCACTGAAGACCCGCTGTAAACCCCATTCACAGGCAAGACCAGCTCGCTCGCATTAGCAGCATTTAATGGATCCGCATCAATATAGTCCGGCACGCCGTCGTTGTCGTCGTCCATGTCACATACATTGCCCAGCAAGTCCCCATCTGTATCTTGCTGATCAGGGCTAGCCTGCAATGGGCAATTGTCCGTCGTCAGGGACGAGCCGAGAAAAATCTCGTCCAGATAACTATACCCGGATGCGTAATATCCACCTTGGGTAAATACCCACTTCAATTGGTGAGGTCCGGGCGTGAGCGTGTAGGAAGACAATACCCAAGTACCCGAAGCACGGGCTACGGGGCGTTCTATCCCATCGATATAAAATTTCTGCAGGAAAAGTGCAGTGTGAAAATGACGGAATGAAACCACCGAGCCCGTCAGAACAGACACCTCAATGGTGCATTTGCCATCTGGCGTCAGTGTGTTGGGAAACCGGCATACTGCCGAATACGCACCTGCATAGCGAGACGCACCGGAAACAGACCATGTAGACTGATTTTCTGTCGTTCTCACCCAGGGCAAAGCATTGAAATTTCCGGTTTCGAACCCCTCTATCAAAGGGACGACGGCATCGGGGAACCCATCCCCGTCACTATCAATACTGGCCGAACTGTCCAACGGAAATGCATCCTGTGCATCGGCCACACCATCATTGTCATTATCAGTATCACAGGCATTACCTTGCGTATCGCCATCCGAATCCAGCTGGTCAGGATTGGGGGCCAGCATGCAATTATCCAGATTGTTTGCCACACCATCGCCATCACTGTCAGGACTATTTATCGGGTCACACACATCGCCAATCGAATCATAATCGGCATCCAGTTGATTGGCGTTAGCATTAACAGGGCAGTTATCCACGCCATCGGCGACACCATCATTGTCGTCATCGGTGTCACAAACATCACCCTGCGAGTCACTGTCAGTATTCAATTGGTTGTCATTACTGTCTGCGGGACAATTATCACAGGCATCCCCTGCAGTATCCCCATCGAGATTAGTCTGGTCCGGGTTGGCAACAGACGGACAATTGTCCGGACTAGCCGGACAAACCAGTGTACTGCTGTCACCGTAAGCAACGGTAGATTCAGGCGCAGGACAAGGTGGCGAGAATGCGAGCCAGCGCACATCAGCATGACCATCACTATCCTGGTCACCGGAACAGCAACTGGCCATGTAGGCTTGCGCCGCAGGAGAAACCGCTGCAGACATGAATGCAAGACATAAAAAAATGACAAAGCGATCCATCTTATTGTTTCCCTGGCGCCTGCTTATTCCCGGTTTAGTATTTTCGTTGTCATTCAATAGTACCCCTCCGGGGAGGGATTGCAAACTTTCGGCCCGACGGCTTCGGCGGACACAAAAAAGCCGCCCGGAGGCGGCTTCTTTGGTCAGGATACGACTCAGACGAACATCTCGCCCTTCTTCGCCTTCTCCTTGAGCAGCTTGGGCGGCTCGAAGCGCTTGCCGTATTTCTTCGACAACTCGCTGGCGCGCTTGGTGAACTCCTTCACGCCCCAGTGGTTGATGCACTGGTACACACCACCGGTATGCGGCGGGAAGCCGATGCCCATGATAGAACCGATGTTGCCATCGCCCACGGACTCGATCACGCCTTCTTCCATCGCGCGCACGGCCTCGATCACCTGCGAAAACACCAGGCGGTCCTTGATGTCCTCGAACGGTATCTCGGTCCAGCCCTTCTTCGCGTACAGGTTCTTGAGACCGGACCAGATGCGCTTCTTGCCGCCTTCCGGGTACTCGTAGAAACCGCCACCGTACACCTTGCCCTTGCGGTCCAGCTTGGTGACCATCGTTTCCACCAGCGAGAAGGTGGCGTTATCGACCACTTTCTCGCCACGGGCTTTCGCATCTTCCTGCGCCTGCAGGCCGTTCTTGTAGGCGGTCTCGAGGCTGATCTCGTCCAGCGCGGCCAGCGGGCCGACCGGCGAGCCGTTGAACGCAGCGGCATTCTCGATCAGCACCGGGTTGATGCCTTCCATCACCATCTGCGCACCTTCAGTGATCGTGGCACCGATGACGCGGGTGGTGAAGAAGCCCGGCGCATCGTTGACAACGATCGGTTTCTTGCCAAGCAGGATGCCGAGGTCGAACGCTTTCGCCAACGTTTCCTTCGAGGTTTTCTTGCCACAGATGATTTCCACCAACGGCATTTTCTCGGCCGGCGAGAAGAAGTGCATGCCGATGAAGTTTTCCGGGCGGGTGGAGGCCTGCGCGAGTTCGGTGATCGGCAGTGCGGAGGTGTTGGAGGCGAAGATCGCATCCTTGCCGATGACGGATTCGGTTTCCTTCGTCACCGCTGCCTTGATGTCGCGGTTCTCGAACACCGCCTCGATGATGAAATCACAGCCTTTCAGGTCCTCGACTTTCTCGGTCGGGTGGATCAGCGACAGGATTTTCGCCAGTTTTTCCGGCGTCAT
>CALMIC010000210.1 GCA_937864065.1 uncultured Cellvibrionales bacterium
TATCGGTATTGGGAGATGCTCGCTGGTGGCATCGTCTATTTTGCTTCTGGCATTTCGAAGGTGGGGCAGCGATCGGGGCGGGTTATTTTTTATGCCGGCTGTGCCCTTGTGTTTTTTTCGTTTGTCTATTTCGATGCCGGTTTTGCCTGGCCCGGTGCTTATGCGGTTGTTCCTGTTGTCGGAGCCTCTCTGATTCTTTTTTCTGCGCAACAAGATTTATTCATTAACCGTGTAGGAATCATCCAGTGGGTTGGGGACAGGTCTTACTCAATATATTTATGGCATTGGCCGGTTGTTGTGCTGTTGGCTTATTTCAGCAAGCTTGCTGCCCCGTTATGGGTCCTCGGTGGCATAGTTCTGTCACTGCTTTTGGCAGAGTTTTCCTACCGGCTGGTTGAGGTTCCTGCCAGAAAGGCTGTCTTTTGGGGCAAGGAATGGGGCGCGGTTTTCCTGACGGGCTTCGTATTGTTAGTCGCTGTGGTCTGTGCCCAATGGATTATTAATAGCAAGGGAGTCCTTTCCCGGGTGCCAGAAGATGTCATTGCCATCCGTGCGGAAAAAAATAATACCAACAAGCGTGGTAACGAGTGTGTCGCGGATAATCGGCCTGTTCCTCCATCTTGCGTTTATGGTGGCCAGAATGTTCGTGCAATAGTGCTTGGTGACAGCCATGCCAATACCTTGGTGACCGGTGTTGCGGCAGGTTTGCTCAGTCCAACTGATGGCTTGTGGTACTGGGGGCATCTCGCGTGTCCGTTTCTGAAGGGTGTGTCTGACTACCCGGGTTGTTCAGCTTTCAATGCCTGGGCCTTACAGCGGATGAGGGAAGTTTCTCCAGAGATACCATTGATTGTAATCAGCCGTTGGTCTTACTACGCATTAGGTGGCAATGAGGGAAAATCTGCAGGTGGTTCTGGTCGTCCGCCAATACATTTCTCTAAGGAATATGACAGACCCGATCCTGATTTTTTACAGGAGTTCCGTGCGGCGATGTTGGATACGCTCTGTGAGGCGGCCACTACCCGCAAGGTCTATGTCCTTAAGCCGGTGCCTGAATTGGCTGTCAGTGTTCCCCAGGCTATGGCTAGGGGCAAGATGATGGGTAAGGTAACCAGGGTCTCAATGTCTAGGGCTGACTACGGGCAGAGGAATGCGTTTATTCTTTCGGTGCTCGATGATGCCAGGCATAAATGTGGCATAGAGCTTCTCGATCCATTGCCCTATTTGTGTGATAACAATTACTGTTATGGTGATATAGGTGGTCGTCCTGCATATTTTGATGATGATCATTTGAGTGAATATGGCAATAAATTCCTTGCGCCACTATTTGCAGAGGTTTTTCAGTGAAAATTTTGCTGGAGATACCAATATGGTCTTTGGAGGCTGCTTGCTGATGATCAGGCAGTACTTTGAATTACTCACTTACCGGGCTCTGGCAGAACTTAAGCGGGATTCTTCCGGTATGTATCTCGGTATGCTGTGGTGGGTGTTAGAACCAGTTCTATATATGCTGGTTTTTTATGTTGTTTTTGGTGTCGGGTTGAAAAAAGGGGGGGGCGATTTTGCGCTTTACTTACTATGTGGATTGGTGCCGTGGAAATGGATTGATAGCACGGTCAGGACTTCTTCAGGGGCGATAATTGCCAGCGCGGGATTGATGCGGCAATTGTATTTCCCCAAATGGCTTTTACCCGGGTATGTAATCCTGGCCAATACCTATAAGTTCCTGATAATTTTTTTCCTGCTGGTGGTCTTCCTGCTGGCGCTTGGAGTAAGCCCTTCAGCTTCCTGGGTGTGGCTGCCTGCTGTTTTTATTCTTAACCTCCTTTTTGTTGCTTCCCTGTCGTTGGTGGCATCCGCATTTGTGCCTTTGATCCCGGATCTTCGCTATGTGGTCAGCTATGGCATGACGATGCTTTTCTTTATGTCTGGGATTTTTTTCAGTGTGTCTGAATTGGGTGAGCCGGTCAAAAGCTGGTTATTGTGGTTGCCAACAGTGCTGATTATTGACGCCTATCGCTCGGTTCTTTTGTATGATCAGACTCCCCATTTGTCAGCAATGCTGCATATATTATTTCCGTCCTTGCTGCTGTTTGCATTTGGTGCTTTTTGCCTTGCGCGGCTGGATCGCTATTATCCAAGGGTGGTTGGGTAATATGAACGATGTTGCGCTCAGTTTGCAGGGGGTTGGCCTCTCCTACAGGAAGCTGCTATCGCCAAGCCGTTCTGCTTTCAATGCATTGCATGATGTCAGCTTTGATGTTCTTCGTGGGGAGACGCTGGGTATCATCGGCAAGAATGGCGCGGGCAAGAGTACCTTGATGAAGGTGATTGCAGGAATTGTGCAGCCCGATACAGGACGGGTTGTGGCTCATGTCGACCGTGTCCAGCTGCTATCCCTGCAGGTCGGGTTCATGCAGGAACTTACAGGCCGCGAGAATGTGATCTTGAGCTCTTTGCTGCTGGGTATGCGAAGGAAGGATGTAGAGCAGAAGATGGAGCAGATCATTGCTTTCGCCGAGCTGGCTGATTTCATTGACAAGCCGCTGCGGGTATATTCTTCAGGCATGAGGGCCAGGCTGGGTTTTGCCATCAGTTGTCAGGCCGATCCGGATCTGCTGATAATTGACGAGGCTTTTGGGGTTGGGGACATGGATTTCAGGAAGAAGAGCAGGGCAGTCATCGAGCAACGCATGAAAACCATGCGTTCCTTTGTCCTGGTATCACATAGTGAGTCCATGCTCATGGAGTATTGTGAGCGTTGTGTCTGGCTTGATGGCGGCACTGTGCGGGCTATTGGCAAGACCAGCGATGTCATCCGGTCGTATGCTGCCGGTTAACCGGCTAATAGGTGGGATTGAAAATGTTCAAGAAAAGCAAGTCTGAGAAGAAGAGCGCGTCGCCGGTCATCCTGCAGCCTGCGGGCGCCAGCGGGACAGCCTACGGGCAGGATAACACGCCGTTTTTTATCCTGGGCTGTGTGCGTTCGGGTACCACCATGCTGCGGGATATTCTGAGGGTCCATCCGCGTCTTGAGTCGCCAGAAGAAACCCATTTTTTCCGGTGGGCTGATCCTTATGCCAGCCCGCGCTATGAAAAAAACTACATCGGTGCCAAATTATTCAAGAAGCACAGGGAGATCGACGGAATTACTGATTGGCAATTTCATTCCTCCCGTGCTCTGGCGCGAGACAGAAAAGAGATGTCGGATTTTTACGGCCAGTATTACCTGCAGGCAAGGGGTAACCTGGATGGTCGCTGGTTCGACAAGACGCCGCAAAACGTATATGGCATCTTGTTGTTGGGTTACATGTACCCGACTGCCAAATTCCTGCATATCTATCGCAATCCGCTCAATGTTGTCTCCAGTCTCAAGGAAGGTCGGGTGATGGCCAGGCATGAAGTCAAGGGCGGTATCAACTATTGGGTTGAATCGATGATCATGCTGAATGAGTACAAGAAGATCCCTGGTGCAGAAAATCGCATACTGGAAACGTGCTATGAGGATCTGGTGGCTGATCCCAAGCCCCACATAACCCGGATGCTGCAATTTGTCGGGGAAGATCCTGCCTTGTTTGATTTCAGCAAGGTTTCTACACACAGGGAAAAAGACAAGTACAAGAAAATACTGACTGAAGCGGAAATCGGTTATATAAAAACCTTGTGCGAGCCTTTTTATTCAATGTACGGCTATAAGTAGCCTGGCTTTACCTGTGGCTGCTGCGAAAAAATCTGTCGCCTTTGTACTGGGGATGCACCGGAGCGGCACGTCGTTGACTGCCGAGCTGGTGCATGCGATGGGTTTTGCAGTGCCGGGTACATTGCTGGACGGTATTGACAGCGTGAATGCGCGCGGCTTCTGGGAGTCTGCTGAAGTCGTTCAATTGAATGAAAACATGCTGGCAGCAGTGAGCCGGCGCTGGTTTCATGTGGATGCGGCAGTCGCTGTACAGCAACATCTTGACTCCCTGGCAGGGCAATTCCTGGACGAGATCCGTGCTTTCCTGTCGGCGCAGTCAGCCCGTAGCGGCAATCTTGTTATCAAGGATCCGCGGTTGTGCCTCCTGTTGCCTGTATGGCTCAAGGCTGTCGATCCTGATCGGTTTGCTGTGAAGCTGGTTTATGTAAACCGGCATCCTGCAGCGGTTGCTGCTTCTCTGGCCAAGCGCGACGGATTTCCGGTTTTTGCTGGTGAACTTCTCTGGCTCAGTTACCTGCATGCCCTGCTGGACAAGCCGCTTCCGCACGAATGCCTGTTTGTTGATTATGAAAGAATGCTGGCCTCATCCGAGGATGTCAGTGCCATGGCGACTTTTCTCGGTGCTGCCGCCGTAGATCAATATCGTCTGGCAGCGATAGTCGATTCCAGCTTGCAGCGCAATCGTGCGGCGGACTTCCCGCTGAATGGCGAGGCTGCGGCGATGGCTTGTGACGCATATGAGCAATTATGCGGCCTTGGCCTGGTTGCCAGCGGGACACCACTTTTGCAGCCGCTGCTCCATAGTCATACGTTGTTCATCGTGGAGCATGCAGAGTTTATAGCCGCTCTGGATGATGCCAATACAACATTGGTAGCTGCCCGTGCTGACGCAGTTGCGATAGGTAATTTGCACCAGCAGGCACTGGATACCATTGCTGGTAAAGATGCTGATATCCAGCGGCTTGACGGCTTGCTGGCTGTATCGCATGCCAGGATTGCCGAGCTGGAATCTGCCATGGCTGAGTTCGAGGCTTTGCGCTGCCGGCTTGCCGAAGTCGAGACATCCCTCGCTGCGCGTGAGGCAGGTGCGTTGCGCACCAAGGACTACATCGATCGCTGTGAGGCGAGGATCGCCGAACTGCATGATAGCCAAGCTGAATTTGATGACGTTCGTGCCCGCCTGGCTGAAGTGGAAACTGCGTTGCTCCAGCGCCATGCTGATGTCGCGCACAACACTGAATACATAGAAAATTGTCACCAGCGCATCGCAGAACTACATGACAGTCTGGCTGAATTCGATGCCGTGCGTGATCGCCTTGCTGAAGTGGAGGCTGCGCTGCTCCAGCGCGATGCGGATATCGCGCACAACAGCGAATACATAGAAAAGTGCCACCAGCGCATAGCAGAGCTTCACGATAGCCTGGCTGAATTCGAGGCCCTGCGTGCCAGAATTGGCGAACTGGAAGCGGTGTTGCAGCAGCGTGACACAGACCTCTCCCGTAATGCCGGCTATATCCAGCAGTGCGAGGCCAGGATTGCCAAACTGGATGAGGCGATGGTTGATTTCACTGCCTTGCGTTCACGGCTGGAGGCGGTTGAGCTTGCGCTGCAACAGCGGGAGCAGTCGCTTGCCGAGCGTGATATTGCCTTGTCACAGCGTGATCAGTTGCTGCAGGATCGAGAGGCTGCCATTTTTGCCATGCAAGGTCAGGTCGCTGGCATGGCGCAAGAGATCGAGAACAGCCATGCAGCCCGACGTGCTGCTGATGAACAAACCGACAGGGTTAGGGAGGCCCTGAACGCCTGTGAGGCGAGATTGCTGGAATCGGAATCTCGCCTCGCGTCCCTGCTCTCCTCAAGGCTGGTGCGCCTGCTGGATGAGTACATAATAAAAAGTGGTGTTCGCCATGATTGATGTCATTGTCCCCGTTTATGACGGCCTGGAAGAAACCAAGCGCTGTATCGAGTCCGTGCTTGATAACCGCAATGGCACCGCTTTCAACCTGCTGGTCATTGATGATTGTTCGCCGAATCCTCCCATCAAGGCCTACTTGCAGGAACTGTCTGCCAAGGGCCTCATCGAGCTGTTGGTCAATGAGGCCAACAAGGGCTTTGTCGGTACGGTGAACCGCGGCATGGCCCTGCATCCTGAGTGCGATGTCGTGTTGCTGAACAGTGATACGCAGGTGGCAAATGACTGGCTGGACCGCATCATGGTCCACGCCTCGATTGACCCCAAGATTGCCACTATTACGCCATTTTCCAATAACGCGGAGATCTGCAGTTTCCCCCGCTATTGCCAGCCTAACCCTTTGTTTGATGGCAAGTCGGTTGCTGAAGTCGACGCCGTTTTTGCATCGTTGCCGGTCAGGCAGATTGATGTGCCTACGGGTGTCGGGTTCTGCATGTATATCCGTCGTGCCGCCTTGTCAGAGGTCGGGCTGTTCGATGAGGGGACTTTCGGGCGTGGCTATGGCGAGGAAAATGACTTCTGCATGCGGGCTGCTGCCAAGGGCTGGCGCAATGTCACGTGTAGCAATGTATTTGTCTTCCATGATGGCGGCGTCAGTTTTTCTACCGAGAAAGCCGAGCGGGTACAGCATGCTATGGCAGTGCTGGACAAGAAATACCCTTCTTACCACCGCCAGGTGCATGAGCATCTGCAGCGTGATCCCGAGCGCCCGTTTCGCACCCTGGCACAACTGGAATTCATGCGGCAATCGCCGCGGCGTAAATACCTGTTCATTGTCCACCGTCTCGGCGGCGGGGTGATCAAGCACCTGCAGGAACTGGCAGAGCATGTCGGGCCCGAAGTCGATTTCCTGTTCCTGAAGCCGGGCGATGGCAGCCAGGTGGAGCTTGGCAGCCATTACGGTCCTTATCACTGGTCGCTGTTTTTTGATATCCGCACGGAGTACCACGACTTGCTTGATCTGTTGCGCTCGCTCGCGGTTGAGCGGGCGCATGTGCACCATGTGATGGGTGTGCCGGATGGTGTGCTGGCGTTGCTGCCCGAACTGGGTATTCCCTATGATGTGACCTTGCATGATTATTACTTCGTCAATGCCAATCCCACGCTGACGAATCGTGAAGGCATTTTTGCGGAGGAAAAATCCTCGCGCGATGCGCTGTGTGCTGAGGCGTATCCGCTTCCGGACAATATCCCCGTAGCTGACTGGCGCCTCAAATACGGTGAGCTGATGCAGCGAGCCGAGCGCGTGTTTGCGCCTACGCGCCGCTGCCGCGATGTCTACCTTGAATATTTCCCGTCACTGGCGGTGCGAGTCGCCTACCATCCGGAATGGGAACAGTCGTATCCCTATGCCACGCCGCGCATTCCTCGTATCACGGCCAGTGACAAGCTGAGGGTGCTGGTAGTTGGTGCATTGAGTCGCGAGAAAGGTGCTGATGTGCTCGAACGCACGGCGACCTATCGTGACCCGCTCAACCGGCTGGAATACCACTTGCTGGGTTATGCCTACCGGCCATTGGCACCCGAAGTGATCCAGCATGGGCCTTACGATGACCGCCGGCTGGATAGCCTGATTGCCGAATTGCAGCCGCACCTGCTCTGGTTCCCCGCGCAGTGGCATGAAACCTACTGCTACGCACTCAGTGCTGCCTTGCGCAGCGGCTTGCCGATACTGGCCAGTGACCTGGGTGCGTTTCCAGAGCGCCTGGAAGGGCGGCCACTGAGTTTCATCAAGCCGTGGTTGTCGACGCCGATCGAGTGGCATGACAGTTTGCTGCAGATCCGCGACTGGCTTGTCGCGCACCAGGACCATGTCATCAGCCCGGCTGACTGGCAGCAGGTCTCGATGGAAGATTACGGCTTTCTCTACAGCCGCGATTATGTGGCCAAGGCTAGCGAGCACCGTTTGCCGGAAGGCGGGTTACCGGATGTGGAGCAGGTGGCTTTGTGGTGCTGCCCGCACAAGGGTGGGGTGCAGAAACTGTCAGTGCGGGAAAAGCTGTTGTTTGTGCTGATTCGCCTGCGCGAACTGCCCGGTGTGCACCGCATCCTGCGCCTGGTGCCGTTCGAGCTGCAGCGCAAGATCAAGCGCCGGTTCAGCCACCGGCCCATCCACGATATTGTCAACGAACAGCAGTGTTCGTGACGTCCACCCAGATGGTCTTGTGCGGGGTCGGATCCTCGTTCGCCGGGCGTCCATTGGTGTAGTAATACAGCGCGATCGACTTGCGCGACTGTTCCGGCGGACAGGCCAGCGGATGTGGGTGGCCGTGGAAGCTGTCGCGTGTTGTCGAGAAAATCACGCAGCGCCCCGCAATTGGTGCAATGCGCTTCTCGCAGCGGCTGACGTTACGCGCCCACAGCTCCAGGTGGCCGCCCCAGTCGTCCTGCCAGTCCCGGTTGAGGTAGAACAGGATATTCAGGCGCCGGTCCAGCTGGAATTGCGGATGCTTGTTGAAATCGGCGTGCACCATCAACAGACCGTCGCGGCGGGTTTCGTGCACGCCACCACCGGCCATGTGCGGATCCGGTATCAGGTTCGTGATGCCGGTCAGCTGTTCCAGGAAGGACAGGAATGGCGCCGAGTTCAGCTCCCAGTACAGTTGCCGGATGAGCGGATCGACGCCGATCTGGTTCGACAACCATAACTTGTTCGGTTGTGGCAGCTTGCCGTCTTCCGTCATGGCGGCTTCGGGCGTCTGCCCGGGTTTTTCCTTCAGTTGCGGGAAACGCGCGACCAGTTGCTCGACCAGGGCCTGGTCGAGGAAATCATCCAGGGCGATATGCGGGAAGGGGCTGGCTGTCTGGTAGTCGTGCGCGCGCTCCGTGGCGATGCGGGCCAGCTTGCCGTAATCGAGCAATGGCTTGAGGCCGAGGGTCATGCGGGTGCTCCTGTGCGTGTCGCGCCGTGTTGCCAGTAAGCCACTTGCAACGCTCCCTCACCAACGGCAACCGACGCCAGTGTGTCTGCGCGGGTGCACAACACTGCACTGCCGTCGACGAGGGCAATGACCACCACCAGCGCGGCGTGCAGGCCGGTCGACGCATCCCGCCACTCACTGAGGCCAGAGTGTGTCGCCGGCGGCAGTAGCAACGTGGATGCCCGGCAGTGTGTGTCGGGCAGCAGGTGGTGCAGCCCGGTGATGTTTTCCAGCACGCGCAGCATGATGCCGCTCTGCAATTCCCACAAGCATTGTCGTCCGAGTGGTGACAGCTGTGGCTGCAAGGCCGTGTTGGGCGACGTCGTGAAGATCTCGCGCTCGGCCAGCAATTGCGCGCGCAGCGCCTCGACATGCTCGGGTCGCACAAACTGGTCGATGTGCAGCAGGCCCTTGCCCATGTCGCTGTGCAGGAAATGGCCACGCAAGTGGCCGTAACTGAACAGCGATTCCTGCTTGTCGGTGGCGGTAGCCGTCATCATCGTGGCTGTTGCTCCGTGTGGTGGGCTTCAGCGAGGTCGTAACCATAACTGGCGAGTGCCAGCCCGGTCAGCTGTTCCAGCCGTCGGTTACTGTCGCCGAATTTTCCGGCAAAGGCTGCCGCGACGGTTTGACGGAAATCATCCTCGAACCAGTCGCGGGTGAAGGCCGGCAGGGTGCCCGACTTGCTGCGGCGGATACGGCGGTGCACACCGGCCTCGGTGGATGGCAGCGGGCCGGCGTAGTTGAACGGACTCGACAGCAGCAGGTTCAGCAGGCGCTGCAGGTAGATGTCGGCCAGCGGCTGGTTCACATTGAGGCGTTTTTGCCAGGGGAGCTTGCTGAATGCTGCTGTTGGCTCGCGTCCGGCATGTTGCAGGATACGGCGCACGAACGCTGGCGGGTCTTGCGTGAAAGCCTCATACGGCAGCACTAGCACGTTGTCGCGGCCAAACAGTTGCTGGTAATAATCGGTTAGCAGGTCGAAGCGCAGGAAGTCGAGGTTGAATTGCGGCGCCAGTGAAGTATCGCACGGGTTCAGCAGGCGCCGGATCGTGTGTGGCATGCCCCACACCACCAGTGTCTTGTAGAGCGAGCGCATCAACTGGCGCTGCTCGCGCACGACCAACAGGATGCGCGCATCAGGAAACAGCTGGTGGATGCGGTCAGCATTCAGCCTGGCGTTGTAGCCGCCGCAATAGGGATTGCCGACCAGGGCCTCGGCGCTGCACACCGGCACCAGCCGGTCGGGACCAGGGCAGGCGGCCAGCGATTCCTCGATAAAACGGACGGCGACGGACTCGTCAAAGCGGAAGGGGGTGGGGTCGATGACGCTGATCGTGGTGCGCAGCGAATCCAGGGCATTGATGAAACCCTGCTCGGGCTTGAACAGGTGTTTCTGCAACCACGACGACAAGGCTTTCGGGTAACCGATGTGTACCAGCGGCGGCGGCATGCCATGTCGGCTGAAATCGTAGGCCATGGTCAGGGCTGGCTGTCTTGCTTGGCGGCCTGTTCCGCCTGCTGTTTTTCCAGTTGTTGCAAACGGCGCTGTTCCTGCAGGCGCTCCTGGCGCAATACCTTGCGCTTGTATTCATGGAAGCGCGCGGCGTGCGCATGGAAGGCGCGCAGGTTTTCATGCGTTTCGCTGTCGCCTTCGAACAGCATCTGCAGCAGCGGATCCGTCAGCGGCGGGCCCCCGGCCTTGCGCAGTACACCGAGCCCGAAGCCCTGCTTGAAGGTGAAGCTGTTGTATTGCGGCGCGATTTCTTCCCAGAACTTCCAGGCGCCGAAATCCATCATGCGTGCCTGGATGTCGTGGAACAGGATCACACCGCCCGGCTTCACCTTCGGGTACCAGTTGCGGAAGTCTTCCGCGACCGCCTCGTACGTGTGCAGGCCGTCGATGTGCACCAGGTCGACCGATTCGTCACTGAAATGGTTCAGGGCATCGTTGAACAGCATGCGCATCAGGTAGGCAATGCTGGCGTAATGGCTGCGCGCGTGTTTCTGCACGGTTTCGAAGGTGGTGTTGTCATAGGCGCCGGTATGTTCGTCGCCGGCCCAGGTGTCCACTGCATAGCAAAGGCCATCGATACGGTTTTCCGCCATCGACTGGCAGAAGCAGAAAAACGATGTGCCGTGTTGTGTGCCGAGTTCCACCAGCAGTTGCGGGCGCACGGCAGCGACAATGTCATAACCGAAGGGCAGATGGTCCACCCAGGTGCTGAATGCCATGTAGTTCGGCGTGAAGTTGCGCAGGGAAGGGGGCAGGAATGGTTGCATGAGAATGTCCTGTTTTCGCTCTTGTCATTGTCAGTAATCGAGTTTCATGGTGTCGATATGCAGATCATCAGGCCACGGTTGTTGGCCGTGCTTTTCCAGCCGCCCGAGCCGCTTGCGCGATTTTTGGCTGGCAAAGCGCAGGAATTTCTGGGCGTGGCTGCCAACGGCGCCGAGCAGCATCGGCTCACGGCGCAACGAGTGGAAATGGTTGTTCCAGTAGCTGTGCAGCTGCTTGCGGTGGCTTTCGAGCACCTCGTCGAGGTCGCTCCATTGCGCGGTCGTGATCCCGCCGTGGAACTGGTGGAAGGAGCCTTCGCCGGCCACGACGAAATAGTGACGGCTCTCCGGTAGCAAACCGAGCTGGCGGAAGATGTGCAGGTTGATCGAGCCGCCGCCGGGCAACTGGAAATCCGGGTTGGCACCGCCGATGGCAGCAAAGTTTTTCGCCGAGGTGATGACGCAGTTGCATTCCATCAGAGGGTTCATGCAGCCGTTCGGGTTGGCGCCGCTGATGGTGGCAATATCGAACAGGCGATAGCCGTTCTGCTGCCAGCGGGTGGCGGCGAGCAGCTCCATCTCGACGGTTTCGTCATAGGCCGCTTCGATGTTGTAGCGCTGGTCCTGCCAGCCGAGGCTGTAGCCGGGCACGGCAATCAGGGCATCGCTGTCGGCGGCAATGCCCATGAGGGCGTATTCCACCACGCGTGGCGTCACCATGCGCGCACCGTCGATCATCAGGCAGATGTTGCTGCCGCGCGCCTGTGCAAAACCGAAGTTGATAGCGCCGACCGGTGACTGGCTGGTCTCGTCGCGCAGGAAATAGCGGAAGTTGTTGCCGAGCGCCAGCACGTCCGCTTCGGCCAGGTTGCGGGCCGAGCGGTTCTCCACCACGATGATCTCGTAGTCCTGTTCACGCACATTGCGCTGGTGGCGTGCCGACAGGCTGTACAGCGTGTTCATCGCCTGGCGCGGCATGTTGTACACCACGACGATGAAGGACAGGCGGGGCTGGTGTGCGGTCAAAAGCTGGCTCCGGTGGCGCAAGTCCTGTAATTTAACCCTGTGCACCTTTTTTTGACAGGCTTGACCCATGCTCGATTACGCGCGGCTCGCCGAGATCGCCACCACCCGGGCCGAGGCGTTCCGCCACGCCGACCCGTTCCCGCATATCGTCATTGATGATTTCCTGTCGCCGGCGCTGGTCGATGCCGTGGTCGCCGAGATCCCGGACTACCGCAAGGCCAAGACCAACAAGGATGCCTGGGAGACGCTGGAAGACGGTTCGGTGGCGCAATATCGCAAGAGTTTCCTGTCGATGGAGATGCGGGTTGGCCGGCTGACGCGCCAGCTCTACTGGGAACTGAATTCGGCCGATTTCCTCGCCTTCCTGCAGCGGCTCACCGGCATCGACGGGCTGGTGCCCGACCCCTACCTGCTGGGCGGCGGCATCCATGAAACGCAGCGCGGCGGCTACCTGATGGTGCATGCCGACTTCAACAAGCACCCGGAACTGAAGCTCGACCGGCGCCTCAACATCATCATTTACCTCAACCGCGACTGGCCCGATGAGTATGGTGGCCACCTGGAGCTGTGGGACAAGCCGATGCAGCACTGTGTGCAGAAAGTGGCGCCAGTGGCGGGTCGCTGTGTGATCTTCAAGACCGGTCGCGATACCTGGCACGGGCACCCGCATCCGTTGAATTGCCCGGAGGATCGCACGCGACAGTCGTTGGCGCTGTACTACTACAGCAACGGGCGCCCTGAGGAAGAGGGCAACGAAGAACACCTCACCTTGTGGCAGAAGACGGCCTGAGCGCGCTCAGCGCGGGTCGCGTTTCGTGATGTCGGCAGCATCGCGCTGGTAGACGAAGCGTTCCCGGCCGAGATCGTCCTGGCAGAAAATGCAGCGGTTGTCGTGCAGGCGGTTGAAACGCTTCTGGCCGCGCACGCTGCTGTAGTGCAGCAGGGGCTGGGCGTGGCTGGTCACCGCGCCGATGAGGAACGGCTCGCGTTCCAGCGCGGGGAAGCGGCCGCCCCAGATGCCTTCCAGCTGTTCGCGGAAGGCTGTGAGCAGCGCCTGCCGCCCCTCCACCTGCGCCGTGGTCACGCCGCCGTGGAACTGGTGAAACGTGCCTTCGCCGGCCATCACGCAATACGGCTCACACTGCGGCAGCATCCCGATAGCGCGGAACATGTGCAGGTTCAATGAGCCGCCACCCGGGTACTGGAAGCGCTCGTCGGCGTAGCCGATGGCGGCAAAGTTGGCGCGCGAGGTGAAATAGCAGTTGTTTTCCATGAAGGGCTGGAACAAGCCTCGCGGGTTGGCTTCACCGAGGTTGGCGATGTCGAACAGGCGGTAGCCGTTGGCCTGCCAGTTAACGGCTTCCAACAACGCTATTTCCTGCGCTTCGCCGTAGTCCCCGTCGAGATGTTCATGGTGGCGGTACGGGCCGAGGTTGAAGGCCGGCACAGCGACCATGGCATCGGGCGCCATGCGCGACACGGCCAGTGCATATTCGACGACGCGCGGGGTGACCATGCGGGCACCATCAATGATGAGGCCGATGAATGGTGCGCGCGCTTCCCGGAAACCCTCATTGATTGCATTGACAGGCGATACAGCGGTTTCTTCGCGGCGGAAATGGCGGATATTGCTGCCAAGAGCGTTGACGGTGTCAGGATCCAGGTTGTCGTCCGACAGGTTTTCCATCACCAGGATCTCGTAATCGCTTTCCGCGACATTGCGCTGGTGCCGTGCCGACAGGCTGTACAGCGTGTTCAGCGCCTGGCGCGACATGCGGTAAACGACGACGATGATCGACAGCCTTGGCATCGGTAGTGTTCATGGAAGGGCTTGCCCTGATGGTAGCGGTACTACAGGTCATTTGCGATACTGCGGCGACTGTCCATTGGCGGCGTGCCTTTCACCGTGCTGCAAAAAGCCCGTACATTCCTGCTGAACCTGCTGCTGTTTGCCGTTGTGCTGCTGCTGGCGTACATGCTGGCGGAGTGGGCTTTCCTGCGTGTCTTCCCGCGCCTGTTCCCGCTTGAGGCCGTGCAGAAATTCGATGAGCCGGAGGGGGTCTGGCCGGTGCTGCAGGCCTCGAAACGCGGTTTCCTGCCGCAAGAAGACTACATCGCCCTGTTGGGTGACTCCTATGCGATGGGCATGGGGGACGCGATGCTGGCAGCAGGCCGGGACAGGCAGCCGCGTTTCCACAGCGCGCATGATATCCAGCAGCTCACCGGCCGCGATGTGGTGTCTTTCGGCTTGCCCGGCTCCGGCAGTGTGCGCGGCATGGTCGGCAACCCGGTGGCAGGGCTGCATTACCTGCGCAGCATGGTCGATGAGCGCTTTCCCGACCCGGCTTGGGTGGTGGTGTATTTCTACGAAGGCAATGACCTCACCGAAAACGTCATGTACCACGACAGGACGTTCCCGCTGGCCAGCGCTGCCGTGCAGGCGGCTGGCCTTGCAGGCTTCCCCGACTATGTGCGCGAGGTGGTGTTGGGGCGACAGCACCTCGCACTGGCCGCCGATGCCGCTGGCCGTGAGCAGCGCCAGTTTCTCTGGCGTTATGGCAATCGCGTGGTTGGTGAAAAACTGCTCGGCAGGAAATACTTCCGCAAGAAATACCCGGGTGAACTCGGCCTGGTCTATGTGCCTGAACAGCGCTGGCAGCCTCATCAAACCGATGAGCCGACCAATCTTGCTCGCATCGACGGCCAAACGGTCGCGCTGCCGGACAACCTGCAAGGCCCCGCGCTGGACCTGACCGAAGCGCAATTGCACCAGGCTGTCGGGATTTTCAGCCAGTCATTGGCCTGGAGCCGGGCGCATTTCCCGCAGGCCCGCTTTGCGGTCGTCTATATCCCGTCAGTGCTGTCTGTCTACGAACTCATCGGTGAACGCGTGTCAGCGCAGGATTATTTCCGCGACCAACCGGTCTCGGCCACGTCAGGGCAATTGCAGCAACGGCATGACGCGATCCGGGCCGGGGTCGCGCGCATCTGCCATGAGCAGGGTGTGGCGTTTGCTGATGCGACAGCGGACCTGCGCCAGGCGGCAGCCGGGGCAATCCTGCACGGCCCGCAGGACTGGAACCACTTCAACCGCCGGGGTTACCGTGTGCTCGGCGAGTCAGTGGTACGGCAGTTGCCTGCATTCGCAGAGCAGCCCTGAATGCAGCAGCACGCGGGAAAATGTGTTTGACAGCCTGCCCCAATCCGTTAGAATGCGCGCTCCCGAAACGGGTGGTTAGCTCAGCTGGGAGAGCATCGCCCTTACAAGGCGAGGGTCACAGGTTCGATCCCTGTACCACCCACCATACGGCAACCGTATGGTGGCGTTTCGGAAGCAAGGAAATGGCCCGGTAGTTCAGTCGGTTAGAATGCCGCCCTGTCACGGCGGAGGTCGAGGGTTCGAGTCCCTTCCGGGTCGCCATTTCTGTCATGACATTGCCTTTCAGTTTCCCCCCTTTTCCTTATTGGCTTTTTTGCGATGCTTCTTGCTGCTCGCGCAGGACTGCCAGCATGAAGCGGGCAAAGTTATCCGAGCCTTGCTGGTTCCAGTGCCCGTCGTGCGGGAAATATTGCTGTTGCCGCTCTTCCGGCGCTACGCCTGCGAAGGCGGCGAGGCCGTCCACGACGGGTGCACCGAGCAATCCGGCGAAATCCAGCACATTGCCGGCGACAGGTGCCTGGTGAGCCAGTTCGTTTCTTTCCGGTACCCGTACGATGATGACCGGTATCCGTTGCCGCTGGATATATCCCTTGATGTCATTGATCAGCCGCAATTGTGCCGGGCCCAGCTGGCCGTGCCCGAGCCGCGGGTCAGGGAGGAAGGTGTCATCCTCATTCGCAGCAGGCAAAACCGGCGTGACAGTGCCTGTGGCCAGGGCTTCCCTGGCTGACTGCAGTGCCAAGGCGCTGATAAAAAGCAGCGCGTCTTTCAGGTAGCGCCCTTCGGGCAAGGGCAGGGTCGGGTGCCAACCTTCTTCGACGAATTTGCGCCATTCCTCGCCATTGAGGATGTAGCCGTCGCTTTCATAGACACAGCAGGCGGCTACCTCGGCAAAGGTCTGCGGCAGGTGATCGGGGTCGTAACCCGTGCGGCCGATAAGCAGTTTGCGGGTGTTGCGCGCTTCATACACCACGAACTGGCGGAACAGGTTGTCGGCAAAGACGGGAATCACCAGCAGGTCCAGCTCATAGCCTTCCCGCTCGATACGTTCGAGCAGGATATTGCGCCAGTTCACCAGGCCGCCGCCGTTCAGCGAGAAATTCAGTATTTCCAATCGCCGGCCTGCTGGCTGCTGGCTGGCCCAGCTTTCTACTGTATCGGGCCAGTTGCGCTCGTGGAATTGCTCGGTGGCGAACGAGTCGCCGAGGATGGCGACGCGAAACGGATTGTCGGCAGGGCGCGCCGGGAAGAAGTCATGGCTGTCCTGGAAACCCTGGTTATTGCCCTGGAAAGTGCCGGTGTATTCCACCTTGCCTTCGACGATGCGGATATTGGTGCTGGGGTGGGCTCCCAGGCGGTAACCGATCACCGGATCGAAGTGGATGGTCTGGTCAGCCTCCTTGAAAAACCAGCCGTCACGCAGGCCATTGTCGAGCAAGCCATGGCGGTACAGATAGCTGTAACCGGCTTCTGCCAGCAGATAACAAAGCAGGCAAGAGACCAGGAAGATACTGGCGTTCTTCAGGTATTCCGGCATGGCGGGCGGCAAGCGGTCGGGATCCTGCATGATAACGGTTTGCTGTTGCTCTTGCTGGCCATCTTCTCTACAGTCACGCGACCTGAAAACAGAGGTTTTTTTCCATGTTCAGTGCTGAATCCCGCACCACGGATGTCATTGCCGGCATCAACCTGGCCGGCAAGACCGCTTTCATTACCGGCGCCAGCACGGGCCTCGGCCTGGAAACTACCCGCACGCTAGCCGGTGCTGGTTGCAGGGTGATCCTGGCTGCCCGGCCGGGTGAAAAACTCGACAAGGCGCTGGCTGCCGTGCGGCAGGATTTCCCGGCCGTGCAGGCAGATGCCGTGGCGCTGGAGCTGACCGATTTCGACAGCATCCGCGCGTGTGCGGCTGCGGTGCAGCAGCTGACCGACAAGCTTGACCTGCTGGTCAACAACGCCGGCATCATGGCGGTGCCGTTTGCCCGCACACCGGCTGGTTGCGAATCGCAGTTCGGCACCAACCATGTCGGCCATTTCCTGCTCACCAACCTGCTGGTGCCGCTGTTGCTGAACGCCGGCAAGGCACGGGTCATCAACCTCAGCTCCGGCGGCCACAAGCATTGCCCGGTGGATTTTGCTGACATCCACTGGCAGACACGCGAGTACAACAAGTGGGGCGCCTATGGCCAGGCCAAGACGGCCAATGCGCTGTTCACCGTCGCGCTGCAGAAACGCCTGGGCGACAAGGGCGTCAGCGTGTTTGCCGTGCACCCCGGCGCGATTCCCACCGAGCTGGGCCGCCACCTGACGCAGGAAGACATTGAGGCGCTGATGAACAGCAAGTCCTTTGGCGGCGAGAAGAAGGAGTCTGGCGGCAACAGCCGTGGCCGCTTGTTGTTCAAAGATATTCCCCAGGGCGCCGCGACCACTGTCTGGGCTGCCACCTCGCCCGAGCTGGACGGCAAGGGCGGCCTGTATCTGGAAGACTGTGGTATCGCCGAGGAAGTGCCGGTCGGTGTGGCCGAGCACGGCTATTACGCCTGGGCTGTCGATCCGGCGGCCGCCGAGCAACTGTGGCAAGTGTCCGAGCAGATCGTCGGCCAAACCTTTACCTGGTAAATCATTCCCATGAAGAAAACTGTACTGACCGGTATCACTACCACCGGCACCCCGCACCTGGGCAATTACGTCGGGGCTATCCGGCCGGCGATCCGCGCCAGCCAGCACCCGGACAGCCGCGCGTTTTACTTCCTCGCCGATTACCACGCGCTGATCAAGTGCCATGAACCCGAACACGTGCACCGCTCGACGCTGGAAATTGCCGCCACCTGGCTCGCGCTCGGCCTTAACACCGACAACGTGACGTTCTACCGTCAGTCGGATGTGCCGGAAATCACCGAGCTGGCCTGGCTGCTGTCGTGCATGACGGCCAAGGGCCTGATGAACCGTGCCCATGCCTACAAGGCGGCGGTGCAGGCCAACGAGGAAGCGGGTGACCTCGACCCGGACAAGGGCATCACGATGGGCCTGTTCAGCTACCCGGTGCTGATGGCGGCCGACATCCTGATGTTCGGTGCCACGCATGTGCCGGTGGGGCGCGACCAGATCCAGCATGTGGAAATGGCGCGCGATATTGCCCAGCGCTTCAACCACCATTTCGGCGAGCTGTTTGTGTTGCCGGAAGCGGTGGTTGAGGACGATGTGGCTGTGCTGCAGGGCCTGGACGGGCGCAAGATGAGCAAGAGCTACAACAACACGATTCCCCTGTTCCTGCCGCCGAAGCAGCTGCAGAAGAGCATCAACAAGATTGTCACCAACCTGCTCGAGCCCGGTCAGCCGAAAGACCCCGAGACCTCGACGGTCTTCCAGGTCTGGCGCGCCTTTGCCACGCCGGAACAGACAGCGGAGATGCGGCGCGAATTTGCCGCCGGAATCGCTTGGGGCGAGGCGAAGAAGCGCCTGTGTGCGCTGATCGACAGTGAGATTGCCGAGGCCCGCGAGCGTTACGAAATCCTGCTGGCCAATCCGGCGGCGATCGAGGCCGAGTTGCAGAAGGGTGCCAGCAAGGCCCGCGCGATCGCCAGCCCGTTCATGCAGCGCCTGCGTGCGGCGGTCGGCATCCGGCCCCTGGGTTGAGCGGTGCCTGCGGCCCTGTCTTTCCAAGGGCAGGGCTTTCCAGTAGGCTGGAAGCAGCAGTCAACCAACGGTTTCCCCTGTGAAAATAAAAAGGCTGGCGCTGGATGTGGAATTGACCAACCGCTGCAATGCGTTGTGCAATTTCTGTCCGCGCGACAAGACACCCGAGCAGGGCTTCATGAGTGAGCCTGTGTTCCGCCAGGCGGTGCAACGTGCCGCCGAGGAAGGGCTGTCGGTGATGCTGACGGGGCAGGGCGAATCGCTGATCCACCCGCGTTTCGAGCAATGCGTTGGCTACCTCGCCGGGCAGCGTGTGTCATTTGCCCTGACCACCAATGCCGCGTTGCTGACGCCGGAGAAATCGGCCTTCCTGCTGGAAGCGGGCATCTCGCGCATCACCTTCAGTATCAGCGATCTCGATGAGGACTACGAGGAAGTCTACAACCTCGATTACTCGACGATGCGCCGGCATGTCGAGGCCTTCATGGCACAGAATGCCGCGCTGACAGCGGAGAAGCGCAGCGAGGTGTGGATCAGTATCGTCGAGCACGATATCAACCGCGACAAGATTCCGGCGATGCGTGCCTACTGGGAAGCGCAGGGAGTGACCGGTGTCTACGTCTTTCGCCAGATCACCCGCGGCGGTGCCTGCGAAACAGGCCACTATTTCCTGCGCAGCGAAGCGCACCGCGCCGAAGCCGAAGCACTGATGGCGGCAAAAGGGGTCTCGACCCTGTGCAACCTGGCCTTTGTGGCGCCGTTTGTCGGCTGGAATGGGCAGTATTACATTTGCTGCAGTGACTACGAGAAAGTCGCGCCGCTTGGCTCCGTATTCGATTACAGCCTCGACGAACTGGATCGGATCAAGTTGCAGAGCATCTACCAAGGCAACCCGGCCTGCCTCAAGTGCAATTATGATCCGGTCAATGTGGTGCGCGAGGCGATGTTCGAGGTTGAGAACGGCGAGGCACCAAAGGCGCGCATCGCCAACCGGCTGGGCGTGCTGAAACAACAGCAGGCAGAGCACCCGGATCTCTATGGTGTCATTGACTGGCGTGCGGATTATGAGGCTTCGCTGCCTGTACCGTCGTCGCCACTCATTGCAGTGCAGAAGTGAGCAGGGCATGTTCGAGCTGACTGAACAACAGAAACGCTTTTTCGAGACTTTCGGTTACCTTGTCTTCAAGGGACTTTTTGCCCAAGAGGCGGAAAAGATCTCGCGGGTCTTTGACGAGACGATCGCAAAGCACGAGGGCGAGCTGGTCGAGTGGCGCCACCGTGCGCATGCCAACGAACGACGCCAGTTCCTTGCGCAGTTCATCGACCGCGATGAGTACCTGAGCTCGCTGATTGATGACGAACGCATCCTCGGCATCTACAAAGGCTTGCTCGGTGATGATTTCATCTATCGCGGCAGTGATGCCAATATTTTCAATTGCGGCACCTGCTGGCATTCGGATACCTACGGTGCGCTGCTGAAATACCGCAACGTAAAAATCATTTTCTACCTCGATTCGCTGGGGCCGGACAGCGGCTGTTTCCGCGTGTTGCCCGGTAGCCAGCATTTCGGTGACCGGTTTTCCAACAAGATCCAGTCCTTCCTGCGCAAAAATGACAGCCTGCTCGACGATCTCGGGCTGCAGGACCATGAGGTGCCGGCCCAGGTCATCCCTACCGAACCGGGTGACATCGTCGTATTCGATTTCCGCGTCAAGCACGCGACCTGCTTTGCCAGCCAGCGCCAGCGCCGCATGTTCACCATCTGTGCCGCCGAACGGTTGCGGGAGGAAGACATTCCCGCGCTGCGGCAGGAAATCGCCGCCACTGGCAAGCACGGCATCAAGACGTATTACGGCGAGGCGATGGTGCGCACCGCCAGCCCGCAACGCATGCTGCACCTGCAGCAATGCCTCGATAACGAAGACGCGCTGCAAGGCGCGTAGGTTTCTTGCCTTACCAACAGGAGAATTTGATGTCCAAGGCGATGATTACTGTGCTGAACCGCTGCCTGCTCAAGCCGGGCCAGACAGAGGCTGCGCAAAAGGTCTATGACGAGTGGGTACAGTTCTTGAAAGCCCACCACGATTGCAAGGCCATCGAGCTGGTCTGCTGTATCGAGGGCCAGCTGATCTGGCTGGAGCAATGGTCCAGCAAAACCGCGCTGGACAAGTTCACCGCTGAGCACATGGCCTATACCGACTACATCGCCCGCCTGTTTGCCTGCTCGCGCGGCGCGCCGGTGCGCGACATTTTCCAGCGCTTGCACTGAACTGGCGGCCATCCAGTGACCGCAGCCGGTTTCGAGAGCCTGCTATCGCAGGCGGGCCAGCTGGAGGCAGGCAAACTGCCGCCAGTGGAGCAGTGGAATCCGCCATTTTGCGGCGATATCGCGATCCGCATTGCCAGGAACGGCAGCTGGTACCACGAAGGCCGGCCGTTCCAGCGCGAGGCCCTTGTGCGTTTGCTTTCTTCGATCCTCAAGCGTGAAGGCGACGAGTATTTCCTGGTCTCGCCCGTGGAGAAAATGCGCATTGCGGTGGAGGATGTGCCGTTCATCGCTGTCGGTATGACTGAAGAAAACCCGCAGGATGGTGGTTCGCCCGTGTTGTGGTTTCGCACATTGACCAACGACCTGGTGCGCCTGGATGCGGCGCATCCGCTGCGGGTGCAAACCGATCCGCTTACCGGTGAGCCGCGGCCGTACATCCTCGTGCGCGGCGGCATGGAAGCGCGCATCCACCGCCCCGTGTTCTACGAGCTGGTGGAGCGGGCACGGGAAGTGCTCATCAATGGCGAGCCACACCTCGTCATCCGCAGCGGGGATGACGAGTTCGATCTCGGTGTGGTCTAGCGGGACTATTCCTGCACGACGCTGACCGGTGCCAGCTTGCCCGCGAAGGCAAACGGCGCTTCGTAATGTGGCGATACGGGTGAACCGGTGTCGTGACCCACATCAAAGCCCTCCCAGCCGATCATGAACGGCTGCGCGATTTCCGCGCTGCCAGCTTCCTTGCCGTCGATCAGTAGGGTGCCGGTGCCTTTTAGCACACTCAGGCGATTGAAGCTGATGCCCTCCGAGAACAACCCTTTGGCCACGGCAAGGCCGGTGGATACCTTGTCGTAGCGGAACTGCACGGTGCTGTTGCCCACCGGCACCGGCTCAGTGGACACGATGCGGATCACATCGGCGCCGGTATTGCGTTCATACACGAGGTGGTTGTCCTGTAAGTAGAAGCTGTAGCCGGAGAAGCGGTCACCCTGCGCCACGATCACGCCATTCTGCTGCGCATTCTCACGCGTGATGCTGGCGGTAATCGTGTAGGACTTGCCGGGTAACAGTGGCGCGAGGTTGTGTGGCACCGTGCCGCCGCCGGGCGGGAAAGTCATCCGGTCCGGTTGCGGGATATTGATCATCTTGGAATACAGCGCGCGTTCCAGCAGGCCGACATCGACCAGCGGCAGCACCTGGTACTGCTCGGCGGCCTTCCACCATTTTTTCTCCAGTTCCTTCACCTTGTCCGGGAATTGGGCGGCGAGGTCATGCGCCTCGGCGAAGTCCTCGTTCAGGTTGAACAGCTGCCAGCGGGTTTCGTCATAGGTCTGGTTGCCCTCGCGATAAGCTGCGATTTTCCAGCCATCGACCGTGTAACCGCGGTTGGCTTCCAGTTCGTAATACTGTTCGGTTTTGGGCGATGGCGCCTGCGGGTTCGCCAGTGAATAGGCGAGGCTCACGCCTTCCATCGGCTTGACCGGCTGGCCGCGGTATTCGGTGGGTGGCTTGATGGCGAGCAGTTCCAGCAGCGTGGGGGCGAGGTCATTGATGTGGTGGAACTGTGTGCGGATCTCGCCGCGCGCCGCGATGCCCTTGGGCCAGCTGATGATCAGTGGTGAATTGACACCACCGCCATGGGCCGTGCGCTTGAAGTACGGGAATGGCGTGTTGCTCGCCTGCACCCAGCCCCACGGGTAGTGCGGATGCGTCTCCGGGCCGCCGAGGTTATCGAAGTGCTTGAGGTTCTCGGCCGTGGTGGTCTTGTGGTAATGGAAGAAGGCAAGGCTGTTGGCCTGTCCTTCGACATCGCCTTCCGGGCTGGCGCCGTTGTCAGACAGGAAGACGATGATGGTATTGTCGAGCTGGCCGGTCTCGCGCAGGTAATCGGTCAGCTTGCCGACCTGCTGGTCGAGGTTGTCGACAAAGCCGGCGAAATTTTCCTGGAAACGCGCATACATCTGCTGCTGTTCCGGCATGAGCTTGTCCCACGGCTGCACCTGCGGGTTGTGGCCGGCGAGATCAGTGTTGGGCGGCACGATACCGAGCGATTTCTGTTTCGCCAGGCGTTGTTCGCGTACCTTGTCCCAGCCGTGGGCATACTGGCCGCGGTAGCGCTCGCGGTCGGCCGGCAGGGTCTGGTGCGGCGCGTGCACGGCACCGGGTGCGTAGTAGAGGAAGAACGGCTTGTCGGGGCTGACAGTGCGCAGGTCGCGGATCATGCCAATCGCGCGGTTGGTCAGGTCATCCGGGAAGTAGTAGTCCGGGTCTTTCGGCATCTCCTGGATTTCGTTGCCGCTGACGATGAACGCAGGCTCGAACTGGTCGGTCTCGCCTTCCATGAAACCCCAGTAGCGATCGAAACCTTTCTGTGTGGGCCAGGCGTCGAACGGCCCGATGCGCGAACGGTGCTCGCCGTTGGTGAGGTGCCATTTGCCCGCAGCGAAGGTCGCATAGCCGTGCTGTTGCAGGATCTGCGGCAGCGTGACGGCTTCTTTGGTGATTTCGCCGCGATAGCCAGGGTAGCCGTAATCCCACTCTGATACCCAGCCGACCCCGGCCGAGTGATGGTTGAGGCCGGTCAGCAGCGCAGCGCGGCTGGGCGAGCACATGGCTGTGACGGTGAAGCGGTTGTAGCGCACGCCGCTGTCGGCGAGCTGCTGGATGTTCGGGGTGCGGATTTCGCCGCCGTAGGGCGAGGTGTCTGAATAACCGAGGTCATCGGCGAGGATCACGACGATGTTTGGCGCGCCGGCCGGGGCGACCGGGTCCAGGCGGTAGTCAGGGTCGGAATCCCGGATGCTGTTCTCGATGTCGCCGGCGAACGGCTGTTCACGGCCATCGTTGGCGGGTTTCTGGCCGTTGTCACAGCCAGCCAGAATGGCAAGCAGCAGCGGCAGCAGCAAGCGCAGGGATCGCATGATCGGGCCTCATCCTTTTGGTGTTCTCGGCCGAGTATAGGGGGCAGCCTTGCGCGCTTGTAGTCGGTATCTGTCGCAGGCGGCTTGAGGTATCCTTCTGGCCAGTTCGCTGCTTGAGTGAGGTTCTATGTTTGGGCTGGGGAAAAAGCCGGCGCTGCCTGCCAGTGAGCAGGACCGCTCCTGGTACATGCTGGAGAAGATCATTGCCGAATCGCAGACGGAGCAACGCCGGGCCCGCCGATGGGGTGTGTTTTTCAAGTTGCTGACGTTCGTCTACCTGTTCGGGGCGATCGCGCTGTTCTCGCCGGCTGCGCAGAAGGGCGGTGGCCTGTCGTCCATGGCGAAAGACCATGCCGCCATTGTGCGGGTGCGCGGTGTGATCGCCGAAGAGCAGGAAGCCAGCGCCAATGTCATCGTCACCGGCTTGCGCAATGCCTTCGAGAGCAAGCACACCAAGGCCGTGCTGCTGGTCATCAACAGCCCTGGCGGCAGCCCGGTGCAGTCGAATTATGTCTATGACGAGATCAAGCGCTTGCGCGCCAAGTACCCGCAAATCCCGCTGTATGCCGTGATTGGCGATATCGGCGCTTCCGGCGCTTATTACATCGCCTCGGCGGCGGACCGGATCTATGCGAGCGAAAGTTCGCTGGTCGGCTCCATCGGTGTGACGGCAGCCGGTTTCGGGTTTGTCGGCACGCTGGACAAGCTCGGTATCGAGCGGCGCAACTACACTTCAGGTGCCCACAAGAGTTTCCTCGACCCGTTCTCGCCGGAAAAACCGGAGGAGCGCGAGTTCTGGCAACAGGTGCTGACGAAAACGCACGAGCAGTTCATCAAGCGCGTGCGGGACGGGCGCGGTGACCGCCTCAAGGAAACGCCGGACATGTTCAGCGGCCTGATCTGGAACGGTGAGCAGGCGCTGGCGCTGGGCCTGATTGACGGCATGGGGAGCCCGGGGCAGGTGGCCCGCGATGTGGTGGGCATGGAGGAAATCGTGGACTACACGCCGCAGAAGAACCCGTTTGATGCGCTAGCGCAGAAAATCGGTACCAGTATCGGTTACGGCCTGGCCGAGCGCATGGGTATTACCGCAAGCTGGCAGCTGCAGTAGCTGTCAGTGCCGTATCGCGGGTTGTTAGCGCCGGATCACGCCCACGCTGATGCCCTCGATCGTGCATTCCTGCTCGCGCAGGTCGACCTCGATCGGCTCGTAATCCGGGTTCTCCGGTAACAGCGTGAGCTGGTGCGGGCTGCGGCCCTTCCTGTAGCGTTTCACGGTGACGTCGTTGTCGATGCGGGCGACGACAATCTGGCCATTGTGTACGCTGCTGGTGCTGTGCACGGCGAGCAGGTCGCCGTCGAGGATGCCGGCATCCTTCATGCTGTCGCCGCGCACCTGCAGGAAATAGTCGACGCGGGGATGGAAGAAACTGGCCGGGATCTGGCAGTAATCCTCGATGTTCTGCTCGGCGAGGATCGGGTTGCCCGCTGCCACACGGCCGACCACCGGGATACCATTCTGCTGCTCCGGCAGGCGGATGCCGCGCGATGCACCCGCCACCATCTCGATCGCCCCCTTGCGCGCCAGTGCCTTCAGGTGCTCCTCGGCTGCGTTGGCCGACTTGAAGCCGAGCTGCTCGGCGATTTCCGCGCGGGTGGGCGGGTAGCCTGTCTCCTCGATGTGGCTGCGGATCAGGTCCAGGATTTCCTGCTGGCGGGGGGTGAGCGCTTGCATGGCGTGCCTCTGGTTTTATATCCAGCTTGTGATTATATACAGTGTTGGAGCGCTGGCAAGCGCTGCGCTAAGGTGCAGGGCATAACGTATGAAAGGGGCGATCTGTGTTGCGAGTCTTTTCCGCCTTTGTCGGTGTGTTGTCCTGCCTGTTGCTGGCTGCGTGCCAGCCGTCGCCGACCGGGCCGGTGGTCCGGACGGCCAATGGCGAGGTGCAGGGTTTCCTCCAGGAAGACGTCCACCTCTTCTATGGCATTCCCTACGCTGAACCACCAGTAGGCCCGCTGCGCTGGCAATCGCCGCAGCCGCTGGCGGCGAACTGGACCGGCGTGCGCGCAGCGACGAAACCCGGCCCGCTGTGCTTCCAGTACATGCTGTACATGCAGCGCGGCGTGGAAGATTGCCTTTACCTCAATATCGCCACGCCGGATGTGAAACCGGCCATGCCGAAGCCGGTGATGGTGTGGTTGCACGGCGGAGGCTTCATAGGCGGTGACGGCTTGCAGGGTTCGCCGCTACAGCGGCTGGCCAAGCGCGGCGATATGGTGGTCGTGAGCCTGAACTACCGTCTCGGTGCACTCGGTTTCCTCGCCCATCCGGCGCTGTCCAGCGAAGGCCAGCAGGCCCATGGCGTCTATGCCTCGGGCAACTACGGCCTGCAGGACCAGCAGGCGGCGTTGCGCTGGGTGCGCGACAACATCGCTTCCTTCGGTGGCGACCCGCAGAACGTGACCATCTTCGGCGAATCGGCCGGCGGCATGAGTGTCTGTGCGCAACTGGCTTCGCCACTGGCGGCCGGGCTGTTCCGGCAGGCGATTGTCCAGAGCGGGCCGTGCATGAGCCAGAACCCGTCACTGCATGCGGCGGAAAAACAGGGCGAATACCTCGCGATCAGGGCTGGCTGCGAAGGGCGCGGTGACCTGCTGGCCTGCCTGCGCAGCAAGACGCCTGAAGAACTGATGCAGGCACTGCCGAATGATCCGGCATTCGTGTTCGGCGAGGGCGAGTTCGGCGTGTGGGGCGTGCCGGTGGTCGACGGGCGTGTGCTGACCGACACGCTGCGCCACAGTTTTGCCAACGGGCAATTCAACCGCGTGCCGGTGATCAATGGCAGTAACGGTGATGAGGGTTCGATCCTCGTCATGTTCTCGCACGAGTACCGCTTCGCGTCCCTGCAGCCGCAAGACTACGAAAAACGCATCCGCTATCTCGTCGGTGATGACCCGGGAGTCATGGCCAGACTGCTGGCGCGTTACCCGCTGGCGAAATACCCCGATGCCGGTGCCGCACTGGCCGAGCTGTTCGGCGATGCGTTCATGAGTTGCAGTGTGCTGGAAACATCGGCGCAGCTGGCCAAATGGACGCCGGTGTACGGCTACGTCTTCGCCTATCCCGATGCCGATTTCATCCTGCCGGAAGCGCGTCGCCTCAATGCCTTCCACGGTGCTGAATTGCAGTTCGTGTTCCACTACCCGATGGGCTGGTTCGAGAACCGCTTCAGTGGCGAGGAACTGCTGCTGGCCAATGCGATGATGGATTACTGGTCGCAGTTTGCGCATCACGGCAAACCCGACAAGGACGGCTTGCCTGCCTGGCCACTGTTCGCAGATGGAGGGCAGCAGCTGGTGTTTGACCGGAAGTTGTCGGTTGATAACCGTTTCAAGCGTGAAGCCTGTGAATTCTGGCAGGGGTTGGGTGTGGCCATGCGCAATGGCCTGGCACATTACGAACAGCAGTAGACAGCAGTAGACAGCAGTAGGGGTAGTCGCAATGGATAACGCCAAACTGGCAGAAGCGTGGCGCGTGATGCGCATCCAGTCCGAACTGGTCGATGGCATCGAACAGCTGATCAAGCTCGGCCCGGCGGTCACGGTATTCGGCAGTGCGCGCCTGAACGAGGGCGATGTGTATTACGAAGACGCGGTACGCCTCGGCCAGTTGCTGGCAGAAGCGGGTCTTGCGGTCATCACCGGCGGTGGTCCCGGCATCATGGAAGCGGGCAATCGCGGTGCCTAC
>CALMIC010000211.1 GCA_937864065.1 uncultured Cellvibrionales bacterium
TCAAGCGCTACAAGATCACCGACGAGGACTGGCGCAACCGCGAGAAATGGGGCGAATACGAGTGGGCCGTGCACGACATGGTCGATCGCACCAGCACCGAACACGCGCCGTGGACGCTGGTCGAGGCCGAGGACAAGCGTTATGCGCGCATCAAGGTACTGAAAACGATTGTGGAGAGGTTGGAGCGGATACTTTGATCCGGAGACAACTGCGCAAGCAGGCTGCAGGCAATAAGCGACGCGCTCTGGTAGGTCTGTCGCTTTTCCTGATACTGCTCGCCGGCTGTACAACACCGCCGCCAGCACCGTCTCAAAAGACACGACAAAAACTCGGGCGTGTCTATCTGATGGCAGTGCCTGCAACTCCTGACATCGCTTTCAACACCTTTGCCAAAAACAGCGGTCAAGGCGCCAGGAAGGGCGCTGCTGAAGGTGCAGCCGGCAGCTTTGCCTACAGCGCAGTGATGTATGCACCCCTTGCGGGAGTACCGCCTTTGTACACCGTGATGGTGGGCATGAATACGATCCTTGGCACATTAGCCGGCTCCGTCATCGGCAGCGCAGAATCCATTCCTGCCAACACCGCAAACCGTATTGAAAAACATGTCAATGCTGCCTTCAGGCAAACCGATCTTGCCCATGGCCTGGTGGAGACAATTGATGCATTGAGCCAGAAACAGCCTGACATGCAAAAGTATGGCATTGCCTACAACACACTACCTTTATCTTCCCCAGACACCAGCAGTTATGTTGCAGCAGCACGCCAAGGCTACAACACTGTCATGGAAATCCGGGTGCCAGCCGCAGGCTTTGAAGGCGGCACAGGCAGCACACCGGCAATACGCTTCTACATGGTCGCCCGAATAACGCTGGTTGACACAAAGTTTGGCACAACGCTTTACACACAAGACTTCAGGTACAACAGTGAACCTGAAAGCCATACCTTCTGGTTCAACAATAACTACCGCGAATTGATGAATGAGATTTACCAAGCCAACATCTGGCTCGCGGACAACATCACCGACAATATTTTTCTGGAAAAACATTTTCCTTTCCCCGACGGAAAATGGACATTTCCAACCAGCGATTATTATGGGGCATGCTCGTTATCACCCATCTATCCGGTCTTGCATATAAAAACCCAGCAAGCAGAACCCGATCACTTCCAGACCTCGCTGGCACCCTCCCCGCTGTTTGTCTCGCAGCCGGCATTCGAACCGGTTGACTCATTGCAGCCAACGTTGGTGTGGGAGGCCTTTCCTCGCCCGCGCGATGCACATAACAAAAACCACGTTGCCCAGCTCAGCAATGTCAGCTAT
>CALMIC010000212.1 GCA_937864065.1 uncultured Cellvibrionales bacterium
CCCGATACGCAGCGGGCGCTGGAGGCAGGGGATGCCATCCTGGCCGAGCGCCTGCAATACTGGCAACAGCACCAGCAGGCCACTGCCCTCGAATGCCGCCGAGGCAAGCATGATCCCCAGTACACCTAGCAACCGTCGGCGCCCGGCATACCCGGCCAGCGCTTGCAGGTACCGGCGAATCGGCGCAACGAATGTCGTGTCTGTCGTCATGGGCTGCAGTGCCGGGTGCAAGTGAACGTTTATGATAACCGCGGGTTCCGGTATCCAGGATGCACAGCGGAAACACGATGGTGACAACGGCTCAACTCGCAAGGCTGCTCAATGCAGCCACATACCATCTCTGGCAGCGACGGATGCCGGGTGGCCTCACCAGTTGGCGCCTGCTGCTGCCTTCCGCCGACCCGTGCCTCCGCGCCCACCGCGCGATGTGGCGCTACGCCTTGCACCCGCGCCTGCCGCTGCCGCTCGCCGTGTTGCTGGAAGTGCTCGCATGGTTGCGCTGGGTGCTGCTGTTTGCCTGGGTCGATACCTGGCAATGCTGGCGCAACTGCAGGAAATACCGACTCGGTCCGGACGATCCCGGCAGCTGGCGCGACGGGCTGGCCCTGCTCTATCTCGCACTGCTGCACGGCATCCACCCGTGGGACAGCTACTGCTTCGGCCTCTACCGCCCTGAACGCCGCCACCTGTTGTGGCAATACGTGTACGAACACGAGCACTATCACCAGTGGCGCAGCGCCGGGCGCAAGGACTGGCGCGCCGCCTGTGAACTGCTGGCCGACAAGGTGGCCTGGACTGCCTTCATGCAGGAGAAAGCGCTGCCGGTTGTGCCCATCCTCGCCGTATTGCCGGCCGGCAGCCAGCCGGACTTTTCGCGCTGGCTAGAGGATCACCCGGCACTGTTCTGCAAGACGCGGCGCGGGTCGCGCGGGGAAGGCGCCTTTGTGGTGGAAAGAAATCCGGCTGGCGGTTTTACCGCGCGACTACATCGCCCGACGACACAGCAATTGCAACAGCCCGTAGATTTGGCAAGGCTGCTGGCGAGGCAGGATTATCTGGTACAGCCGCGAATGGAGACCGATCCTGCGCTGGCACACCTTTCACCGGCGGGCCATCCGCTGGAATTGCGCGTCATCACCGAACACGATGGTATATCAGCGCGAGTTGCTTGCGCAGTGCTGTATAGCGCAACACAAGCAGCACCAGAAGATCTGGACTGGCTGTATTTCTCTGTTGCCACGAGCAACGGGCAATTACAGGCAGCGCCGGACTATATTGTCCTGCCCGCATGGAGAAAGGATTACCAGAAATCTCTTGAAACAGCTGGACGCCAAGTCATGCCGGGCTGGCAAAGCCTGTGCGAGGCAGTAACAAGCGCCCACTGCAATATTCTCACCGGCGCCAGGAATATTGCATGGGATGTACTGCTCACCCCTACTGGCCCAGTCATCCTCGAAGGCAACAGCGGCTGGGGGATGACCATGCTACAAATGGTGCAAGGGCCTTTCCTGAGCAGCTCTCCTAACCTCGAGGTGGCTGGCTGAGAATCGGGGCGACCTTGTGGCCCTCGAACCACTCATTGCTATCTGACACGCCCTGCTGCGAGTTGTAATTGATAGTCAATTCCTCGTCTTTGCAGATTGGCCTGCGCGCCATGAACCTGATGATGCCGTTCTGCAGGTCCTTTTCATAACGCAAGCTGGCAGGATTGTCGTGGTTGTAAAGACTGCCGTACCCCAAGGCCAGGGCACACGCATGCGGCGAATCAATTTCCCAGTGGAACGTCATCACCTTGATCTCGTTCGGCAGGAATATAAATGCCATATCCATGACGATAACCGGACATTCCTCAACGAGTTCGCCTTCATTGAAGTCCCTGGCCGCAAACACCCCCCTGCCCTTGGGGGTGCCGGTATCTTTCACATACAGCCCGCCAGCAGAAACTGTGACCGACATATGGAATGACATCTTCAATCACCTCACTGCTTTTGCATTTTGCTGAACGAGCGTACCACGACGAACTCATCCCACGACTGCCCGCCCGTCACCGCCACGGGACCGGCACAGACCCAAGCATGTGCCGCCAACCCTTTCACAGGATCCCTGCAAACGCCGTAGTGCACCACACAGGGAATCCCATACACGCCCAACCACCACCTGGCCGCAAAGGCTTGCGGCTGGCACAGGGATTGCCATGGCGTGTAGGCAGCGGCAAGCCCGATACAACGGCCGATATCGCCAGCCACCTCAACCTGTATGGCCGACAGGACGGGCGTAAAAGGGGTAACGCCGGTCTCCTCGCCCAGCCAGCGGGCCAGCCAGCGAAACGGCAGCGTCAGGACCGCCAGGCGCGCCAGTCCCAGCAGGCACCAGGTGGGCAGGAACAGCAACCGTACGCGCGTCGGCAAGCGCAGCCAACTGCGCCACTTGCGCTTGAGCAGGGCAATCAAGCGATGTGGGTCGGGCCAACGGCCGCAGGCCCGGGTTCGGTCGTCAAAATGCCGCGCCGGAGCATGTCTTGCAGGAAAACCGCCACTTCCTGGCGGCACTGCACGGGATCCACGGCGTATTCGGCCACCAGTACATCGCAGAGCTGCTCCAGGCTCTGCGGGGTTTCCAGCAGGGCCCACACCCGCGACCCGACACTGTTGAGACCGAAGTACTCGCCACGCAAGACGCTCATCATCACTGTCTCTCCCTCCAGATCGGCATGGAGGCAGTCCGGTGCCCGAAAAAACATTGTCTTTGCGCAATCTTCTAGGACATTTGCCATATACAGACTCAAAAACCTGTGTTAAAAATGAGGCGTACTTCACATTAATGCTGGCGCCACTGAATCTCCCAGCCACGCTGCATTGTGAACAACTTGCGCTTAACTATCGAGGCCCCCCATGAAAACACCAAGCCAGCCCGCCGGAAAGCCGGAGACGCGCGCCGCGGAACGCAAGCCATGGCTGGCGCCCGCTGTAGCCACAGTGGTACCTGTCGGCCAGACACTTAAAGGAATGAGTCAAGTAAACATAAGTTAAACCAATTGATGGCGCCGACCGAAGGATAGACCGTATTCATCCATTGGCACGCAGAAGGAGACTTACCAGCTCACCCGGCTCCGCCCCCTCTGGCGGCCGGGTGATTTTGTTTATGCGCACCTTGCCAGCCAGCGCCGCGCACTGCTGCAGGTGGCTGCCGAGCAAGCCCATCCGCTTCAGGTAATGGTAGCGGTAGGTGTTCTCCGCCAGCACGCGGAAACCCTCCAGCCCCGTCACTGCTTCCACCGTGGTGGCTGACCCCGGCTCACCCTGCACCAGCCAGCAGACCCAGCGGACCGGCAGCGGTTCGGCACAGAACCGCTCACCGAGCGGGACATTGAATTTCTCCATATCCGGATGGATGCGGCGCAGGCCGGCGGTGGCGATGCCCAGCCGGTCGGCGGCGTCTTGCCATAGCTTGATGCGCGGCATGCCGGGGATAGCAAGGCCCTCGGCCGTGACCGGCACCACATCATCCGCCAGGATGCTGTAGCCGGCTTGCATGAACGCGGCCGCCAGCGTGGACTTGCCGACCCCGGAATCCCCCACACAGACCAGGCAAGCGTCGCCTATACGGATCGCATTGCCGTGCAGCACCAAGTAATCGCGCTGGAACAGCAGGGCGCCGATCGCAGACCCCAGCAGGAACAGGCGGATGCTGGCCTCATCGGCCCCGGCGACCGCGTCGACCGTGATGCGGCCACCTCCCTCGACCAGAAAGGTTGCCACGCCCTCGACCGGCAGCCAGAAGCGGCCATCGACCGCCCACATGCCTTCCTCATCCCACGCCGCCCCGGCCGCCGACGGCGCAGCCACGGCGCCGCGAACCACCTGCACATCGGCCAAGCCCGTTGCCGGGGCGGGCGACAACTCGGGCAGCTCGAAAGCACTGTCTATGGCCATGCCATAC
>CALMIC010000213.1 GCA_937864065.1 uncultured Cellvibrionales bacterium
CCGACATCAATCGCTGCCCCGAGCAGGTTGTTGCTGCGCACGGCGGCTAGGTGGTGCTTCTGCGTGACGTGGCCGATCTCGTGCGCCAGCACACCGGCGAGTTCCGCTTCGCTGTCGAGCATGTCGAGCAAGCCTTCGGTGACGAAGATATAGCCGCCGGGCGCTGCGAAGGCATTCACATCGGCGTCCGCCATCACGCCGAATTTCCAGTTCAGGTGCGGGCGACTGCTGTGCAGCGTGAGCCAGCGGCCAACGCGGTTCACGTAACGCTGCCGCTGTGCGCTGCGATCCAGCGGTGATGCGCCGAGCAAGGTACCGGCCATGTGGCGACCGATCTCGGATTCTTCCTGTTCCGGTGTCGCTGCGGTGCTCTTGGCGAGTTTCTCACCGGCATCGGCGAGCGGGGTCAGGTCATAGCCACCGACCTGCATGCCGCGCATTTCGGCGCAACTCAGCAAGAGTGCAGAACACAGGACTGTCGCGAGTTTGAAGGATGTTTTCAGGCTGCGCATGGTTCACCTCCCCGGTGCCGGCAGGCCGCCGGCCTGGCCGAAGCGGCGCGCTTCATCCGCACTGACCTGGTACTGGGCCAGTCGCGCCACTTCCTGCGGGTTTTCATTGGCGGCCTGCAGGTCTTCGCGCGAGAGACCGCGCACGCCGGTGGCCACGGTGGTATTGCTGCGGCTGGCCTGGCCGAGTGCGGCGAGGCCGCTCATGGCCGATTCACCGCGGGCGGCGCCACCCTGCAGTCGTACGTTGAGCATGCGCACCCAGCCGGTGCCCTGTGCTGTCCTGACCTGGTACCAGGCGCCCTGGCGTTCGCCGACTTCGATGCTCTGGCCGGCGTCCAGCTTGCCGAGGCTTGCCGCCGCAGCATCCGGTGTGCTCTTCAGGTCGGTCGCCACGGTGATCTGGCCTGTGTCTGCCTGCACAGATAAGGCAGCCGCCAGCAGCGCACCTGGCAGCCAGTGTCTTGCGGAAGTGATTTTCACGGTTTTTTCCTCCTTGGTTCGTAGAGATTCACCGGTTCCTCACGGCCTTTCACCTTGGTCGAGCCGTGCGGGATGAAATCGAAGCGGTCGCCACACAAGTCGCGCGTGTGCTGCGACACCAGTATGCGTGCAATGCCTTTGGTCACGCCTTCCAGACGGCTGCCGAGGTTCACGGTGTCACCGATGGCCGTGTATTCGAGGCGCTGGTCGCAGCCGAGCATGCCGACTACAGCCGGTCCCGAGTGTATGCCGATACCGACATCGAATTCCGTGAGGCCGTACTCATCGCGGAAATGCAACAATTCGTCCACCATGTCCAGCGCAGCGTTTACGGCATGGACAGCATGATCCCGATCCGCCACCGGCGCACCCCAGAACGCCATGATGGCATCGCCGATGAACTTGTCCAGTGTGCCATGGTTCCGGAAAATCACGCCGACCTGGCGGGTGAAGTAGGCATTCAGCAAGGCCATGATTTCGGCCGCCGTGGCCTTTTCAGACATCGATGTGAAACCGCGGATATCGGAAAACAGCACGCTGATCTCGCACTGCTGGCCGGCCAGGGTCTGTTCGTTCAGCCCCTGCTCCGCGAGCTGGTTGACGACGACAGGGTCGAGGAAGCGACCGAACAGGTCGATGGCGGCTTGCCGCGCTGTGTGCTCTTCCCAGTAGCGCAGTGCCGTGCCGCAGCCGAGCAGCAACAGTGCGGCCAGCGTGGGGCTGACCAGTGGCAGCAAAGTGTGCGAACTCACCGCCAGGATGCTGGCCGCGGCGAGCAGTGCCAGCATGGCGCCCAGCCTGGCAACGGTTTGCAGCAAGGGGTGTTGCCGGAACAGACGCAGGAAAAGCCAGCCGAGCAGGGGCAGGCCGATGGCAAGGCCAAACCAGGACTCGTAACGCAGCCACTGCCGGTTTTTCAGGTTGTCGAAAGCGGTGGCCAGCAGGAAAAGGCCCGGGTACTGGGCATTGAGGGGTGTCGGGCGCAGGTCGTGCAGGCCGGCGGCAGTGGCGCCGATGAAAACGATACGGCCACTGAGGTCGGCATCGCCCCCGCCTTGTTGCAGGGCCTGCCACGCATCGGCATAGCTGAAACGCTGGAACGGTGAATCCGTGCCATTGCCGCGCCAGGCCAGCCGCAGTGGTACCGGTACGCCGGCAGTGTCTATACCCAGGTGGGTTGCCAGCACTTGCGGTAGCGACAGCAATTCCCAGCCGTCGCACTGCAGGCGGGTCTGGTAATGGCGGCCGATACCGTCGCTGTCGGCGAGGTGGTTGATCAGACCCAGTTGCCAGCGCGCCGGGCTCCCCATCGCCGGCAGCAACAGGTCAGCCCTCGCGTCGGCCTTCGCGGCGTTGCCGCGCACCAGCGGCAGGTTGCCCGGGTAGCTGTCCAGCCGGCGCGCCTGTTCGGGGTTGGCGCTGTTCATCAACAGGGTCGGCAGGAAAATGTTGTCGTGCCGGTCCAGCACTTCGGCGAAATACTCGTCAAATTCCGGGCGCAGGATGTCAGGTTCGCTGAACCAGATGTCGAAGACCACGGCGCGTGCGCCACGTGCCAGCAGCCATTCGGCCAGCTCGGCATGGGTAGCCCGTGGCCAAGGCCAGCGACCGACGCTGCCAGCCATCGCCTGCAGGCTGTAGTCGTCGATATCGATCAGCAGGATATCGGGGTCGCCATATTCCCGCGCCGCCTGGCGCGCAGTGATATGGTCGAGCCAGAGGAAGTCGAGCCTGGCGGCGGCTGGCCACAACAGCGGCAGGCAGAGGAGGGCTGACGCGGCGAACAGGGCCAGCGCCAGCAGTTGGCGGTGAACGGTTTTCTGCATGCGTGAGTCCTTCGTCCTGGCAGGCCGCTGGCCGCTTGTAATGCGACGGCTATTGTAGCAGTCTGCCGCCCTGTCCCTGCTGCCGGTTCCTGTAAGCCGCACCGATGAAAGCCGCCCGATCCCCTTTCCTTGCCCTGGTTACCTTGCTCGGCCTGTTGGCTGCCATGCGCGGCCATGCCGTGCGGCTCACAGAACCCTATGCCGTCGAGATGCCGGTGGCGAGCCAGGCCGCAGCCGAGCGCCAGGCTGCCCAGGCTGTGGCCCTGTCGCTGGTGCTGGAGCGGCTGAGCGGCCAGCGTCTCGATGACCAGCCGCTGGTCAAGGCCGCCCTGCCCAAGGCCGAGAGCTACCTGCAACAGTTTGCCTACCTGCAGCCGCCACCTGTGGCAGCGGGTACCCCTGTAACGCCCGGCTGGCGCCTGCAGCTCGTCTTTTCGCCGGCGGCGGTCAATGCGCTGCTGGACCAGGCCGGTGTGCCGCTGTGGCCGCTCGATCGCCCGCGGGTCATGTTGTTGGTCGCCAATGAAAAAGCGCAGCTGTTGCCCGCCCCGGCCAGCGTAGCAGGAGATGCGCCTGTTGCCTTGCAGCAGTTGGGCCAGCAGCGCGGTCTGCCATTGCTGTTACTGGAGCCCGCCGCGCAGGACCTGACCGTTGCCGCCGCCGTGCAGGCGCTGGATGCTGCTGCACTGCAGCCATTACTGGCTGAACAGAAAGCCGACGTCATGCTGCTCGGCAGTGTGACCGGCAATGACCAGGGGGGCTGGCGTGGCGATTGGCTGCTGCAAGTCGCCGGTACGGAATCGCGGTTCCCGCTGAAAGCAGCGACGTTTGCCGGCTTGGCCGATGCTGCCCTGCGCGAGGCGGCTGCGCGCCTTGCGGCCCATTACCGCCAGGGTGCCACGGCCGATACCGGCCCGGCCGCCCTGCGCCTGCAGGTCGATGGCATTCGCAGTTATGCCGCGTTTTCGCAGTTGCGCCAGCAGCTGGAAAAAACCGAAGCCGTGCAGCGCATAGACAATACCCAGATCAGCGGCACCACCGTGATTATCGACCTGCAGGTGAAAGGCCGCGAGAGTTTCCGCCAGCTGGTTGCGCTTTACCGCCCCCTGCAATGGCGGGAGGAAATCCCGGTGCCGCCAGGCAGTGATCCGGCGGTGAGGCCGGTCTGGCGCTACCAGTGGTCTGAATGATTTTTCGCTTCGACGGGCAAGGCAAACGGAGGTAACCGCATGACATTGTTCACTGACAACAGCCAAAGTATCGGCGGCACTCCGCTGGTACGCCTCAACCGCATCACCTCGCACACGATTTACGCCAAGGTTGAAAGCCGCAACCCTGCCGGTTCGGTGAAGTGTCGTATCGGTGCCAACATGATTACCGATGCGGAACAGCGCAGCGTGCTGAAACCCGGCATGGAGCTGGTCGAGCCCACCAGCGGCAACACCGGTATTGCACTGGCGTTTGTCGCTGCCGCGAAAGGCTATGCGATCACGCTGACGATGCCGGCGAGCATGAGCCTCGAACGCCGGCAGATCCTCAAGGCCCTGGGCGCCAACCTGGTGCTGACTGAACCGGCCAAGGGTATGAACGGCGCGATTGCCAAAGCGAGGGAGATCGTCGCCAGCGACCCGGCGCGCTACCTGTTATTGCAGCAGTTTGAAAACCCGGCCAACCCGGCTGCGCACGAAAAGACCACCGGGCCGGAAATCTGGCGCGATACCGATGGCAAGATCGACATCCTGGTCAGTGGCGTCGGCACGGGCGGAACCATCTCCGGCATTTCACGCTATATCAAGCGGCAGATGGGCAAGCCGATCCTGTCGGTAGCCGTCGAGCCGGAATCCTCGTACATGATCCGTGCAGCGAAAGACGGCAAGGAGCCACAACATGCACCGCACAAGATCCAGGGCATTGGCGCCGGTTTCATCCCGCAGACGCTGGACCTTGGCATGGTTGATGCGGTGGAAGCTGTTTCCAACGACGATGCCATGGCCTGGGCGCACCGCCTGATGAAAGAGGAGGGCATCCTGGCCGGTATTTCCAGTGGTGCGGCCATGGCTGCAGCAGAGCGCATCGCAGCCCGGCCGGAAAATGCCGGCAAGTGCATTGTTGTCATACTGCCGGATTCGGCCGAGCGCTACCTGTCGTCACCGCTGTTCGAGGGCATGTTCGGCGAGCAGGAGAAGGTGCAATAGCACATCTCGGCGCGCAATAAAAAAGCGAGGCACTGGCCTCGCTTTTTTATTGCCGGATTGGCGGCCAGCGCTCAATCCTTGTCTTTTTTCTTGTGTTTCTTCTCACCGAGATGCTTGCCATTGTCGTGGCGCCCGTCGCGGCGGTCATCCACGCGGCGTATTTCCCGGTAGCCATCGTCGCGGTAGTCATGGCGGTCTTTTTTCTGGTTCTGCTGTTGCAGCTGTTTCTGCAGCAGCAGCGCCTTGGCAGCGTCTTCGTCATCCTTGTCTTCATCCTCGCCGAGCTTGTTGCCCAGCACGCCGCCAATCGCGCCGCCCACGCCAGCGCCGACCAGCTTGCCAGTTTCACCGCCGACTGCCTGGCCGGCCAGGGCGCCGCCCACAGCACCGACGCCGCCGCCGACTGCCGCTTCGACCTTGCTGCCCTTGTCGGCC
>CALMIC010000214.1 GCA_937864065.1 uncultured Cellvibrionales bacterium
TTGCCATGTGACCGCTGCTGGTGGCCGGCCCAGATGCCGATGGTCTGCGCCATGTATTCCATGCCGACCCAGGCCGGCACGCCGCCCAGCTCGCTGTCGTAAAACGGCGACTGCGCCGTGATGTGCACGCGCGCCGTGGCAACATCGTCGTCGTAATCGACCACTTCGCTGAGCAGGAGCAGCGGGGCGCGGTGCGGCAACAGCGTTTCCAGGTCCAGCGTCTTCATGCCGTCGCTTCCAGGATCACGGCGGCATTGCTGCCGCCAAACGCGAACGAGTTGCTCAGCATGCGGGTGATTGGGGTATGTGGCAGGCATTGGGCAGCGCGCAGGATCGCGATCGGTGGCAGTGCGGGATCCATCGGCTGGCTGTTCACCTGTGGTGGCAGCAAACGGGAATCGTTCATTGCCGACAGCAATAGCCAGCACAGCGCAACTTCGGTTGCACCGGCGGCACCGAGTGTATGGCCGGTCAGCGGCTTGGTGGAGCTGCACGGCGTGTGGCAGCCGAACACGCGTGCGACGGCAGCGCTTTCCATCGCGTCGTTCAGCGGTGTGGCGGTGCCGTGCAGGTTGATATAGTTGATGTCGGCTGCTGTGATGCCGGCATCGTGCAACGCGGCGCGCATCGCGGCTTCGGCGCCGATGCCATCCGGCTGTGGTGCGGATATGTGGTGCGCATCGGCCGATTCGCCAATGCCGGCCAGGCGGATGCCATCGCCATCCCGTGTCATCAGGAACAGCGCAGCGCCTTCGCCGATGTTGATGCCGTTGCGGCCGCTGGCAAACGGTTCGCAGCGCGTGGGCGACACGGATTCGAGTGCGCTGAAACCGTTCACGGTCAGGCGGCACAGTGAATCAGCACCGCCGCAAATCACCGCATCGCAAACGCCCAGCGCGAGCAGCTGGCGGGCACTGCCCAGCGCCTTGGCGCTGGAAGAACAGGCGGTGGAAATGGTAAGTGCGATGCCATCCAGGCCGAGATAGCGAGCGACAAATTCGGCGGGTGAACCGACTTCCTGCTGGCGGTAATCGTAGTGTGATGGCCAATGGCCGTCGTGCAGTTTCGCGGCGAGAGCTCTCTCCCCCTCGGCGATACCGGACGTGCTGGAGCCGATCACGACGCCGATGCGGTCGCGCCCGTACTGTGTGATGGCGGCAGCAATGTCCGTGTCGATTTGCTGCAGCGCAGCCAGCAACAGCCTGCTGTTGCGGCAATCGAACGCTGCCAGTGGTTCGGTTACTGCAGGGAGTTCCCCGGTTACGCTGCCGAGCCAGGTGTGCTGCTGAGGTAGCCATCCCGGCTGTGCTTGCATGCCGGGCGCGACACCGGCGAGCAGGTTCGCCAGCACTGCGGCCTTGTTGTTGCCGAGTGCGTTGGTAATGCCGAGTGCTGCCAGGACCGGTTTCATTCAGGCGGCGCGGCAGATCTCGGCCAACACGTTGATGCGGCGCTCACTCTCTTTCACGTACGGGTTCGCTTCATCCCAGGCATAGCCGGCGAGGATGGAGCAGATCATGGCCTTCACGTTGGCGAGCTGCGTGTGGTGGAAAATGATGTCCTGGAAACGCTGGTCATACCAGGCGGTGACAAACGTGCGGAACGCATCGACACCGCGTTTCAGCGGCACGGCATACTCCGTTTCCCAGTCAACCGTTTCGCCGCGCAACTGGCGGTCGAGCAGGGAAGCCGCCATGCTGGCGGACTTCATCGCGATGGTGACCCCGGACGAGAACACCGGGTCGAGGAACTCGCCGGCATTGCCCAGCAGCGCGAAACCGTTGCCGTGCAGCGATTTGACGTTAGCGGAATATCCGGTGATCTGCCGCGCCGGCTGGATGATCTCGGCGCGCGCCAGCAACTGTGCCAGTCGTGGCTCCTCGCTGACAATGGTCATCAACCGCTCTTCCAGGTTTTCTGTATAAGGCGTGAAAAATTCCTGTTTCGCGACCACGCCGAGCGAGCAGGTGCCGTTGGCAAACGGGATGGTCCAGTACCACACGTCGCGCTGCGTCGGGTGGATGCTGACGAGGATCTTGTTGCGGTCGAACGCAGGATCAGTGATATGGTCGCGCACATGGGTGAAGCAGGCTTGGCGCACCGGGAAATCCGACGGGTATTCCAGGTCGAGCAGGCGCGGCAGGGTGCGGCCGAAGCCGCTGGCGTCGAGCAGGAATTTCGCATTTGCTTCACACACCTCTCCTTCCGGTGTGCGGTAGGTCACCTGCGGCCGTTTGCCGCTGACATCAACGGCGATGATCTCGTGCCGGTAGCGGATATCGGCACCAAAGCGGGCGGCTTCGTCAGCGAGGATCTTGTCGAAGCGCGCGCGCTGCACCTGGAAGGTTGTGCCGGGGCCGGGCGAGAACTTCTCGGTAAAGGTGAAGTCGGTGTACTTGCCGTCGTGCTGGAAGGCCGCGCCGTTCTTGAACTGGAAATCGCCGGCCCGCACGGCAGCCAGCATGCCGGCTTCCTCGACAAACGCCATGCACTGCGGCAGCAGGCTTTCGCCGATCGAGAAGCGCGGGAACTCCTCGCGCTCCAGCACCAGCACCGAATAGCCTTTCTGCACCAGCAGGGCCGAGGCGATGGCGCCGGACGGGCCGGCGCCGATAACGATGACATCCGGGTTGGCAGTGTTCATCAGCATTCTCCGTTAGCGAAACAGGCGCCATTCTCGGCGCTGGATGCGGTCGATGGTATGACGCAGGTCATTTTCCAGCGGCCGGTCTTCATCGACAAAGGCAAAGGCTGCCGATACAGAAGCTTTCATCGCCGCCACCGGTGTGGTCAGTGTCGCAGCGTCGAGCTCATGCTGGCGGATGCGCAGCTCGAGCCCTTGCGTGGCGGCCAGTAGGCTAGCGGCTGCCACCTGTTCCGTCAGTTGCAGCACACGCAGGCAGTCGCGCGCGGCGATGGTGCCCATGCTGACCTTGTCCTGGTTGTGGCATTCGGTCGAGCGGGAAAATACCGAAGCGGGCATCGTCAGCTTCAGCGCTTCGGCTGTCCACGCCGACGCACCGATTTGCACCGCCTTGAAGCCGTGGTTGATCATCGCGCGCTCGG
>CALMIC010000215.1 GCA_937864065.1 uncultured Cellvibrionales bacterium
CGGCAAGCGCTGCGCTGGTCATTTCGCTGGTGCTGAAACCGTCGGTGCGCACCAGCTCGGCGGTCAGCAATACAGGGCCGGCATTGGCGTAACCGTGCACGGCCCAGGCGCCGACACTGCTGCGCAGCCACTGGTCATAGCCAACTCCGGCGGGCGATGTCCAATTGTCATCCAGGTAGCCGCCGATGCTGTCGCTGTCAGCAATGTTGCTCAGGTAATCGACCCCCACCCCGAAACCGGCATTGTCGGGCTCGCTGTCATACGCGAGGCGTGCACCCCAGTTCTGCAGTGTGTCGTTGCTGGCTGAGTCGTGGTCGACGTCACCATTGAACACGTAGGCCTGTGCCGTGATGCCGTGCTCGCTGTAGCCGGCAATGGCGGCCGTCTCACGGGTCTCGGCAATTTCCAGCGGCAGCGTGTCGTTGACCAGGCTGGTGCTGTAGGCGCCGAAGGGCAGGTAGGTCTGGCCCAACTGCAGCGAGAACGGGTTGCCGTCTTTGGCGAAGGTGACCGATGCCGTGTCGACTTCGAGATCCGTGTCGTCTTCCTCGTACAGCAGGCTGATCTCGGCCGAGCTGTAGTCGTTGAGCTGTGCTGTCAGCGCGACGGCGGCGGTATCGACAGTCAGGTCACTGTAGTCATCACCCTCATAGCCTTCACCCGCATAGGCGCCGATCTCGACGGTGCCGGACAGCTCGACCGTGTCGGCGATCTTCTCCGCAGCGCTTTCACCAGCGGGCGCTGGCGACGACTGTTGCACCGTTTCCACGGCGGCGACTTTTTCTGCCTGCACGGCCTGGTCGGCTTTCAACTGCTGGTTTTCCTGTTGTAACTGTCCCACCCGGGTTTCCAGTTGCGCAAGGCGGGCTTTCATCGCACGGATCTCGGCCACAAGTTCAGCATCCGTTTCGGCGAGGGCTGGGCTGCTGAGGGCAAGGGCCAGCAGGGCAGGCAGGACAGGGTTCTTCATCGGGCACTCCGTGGGCGCATATGCAACAAGGTTGCTGATAATATCGATTCGCGTTTGCAATGCAAGCGCGCATATTTACTGGCGTGACTCCGTTGCCCGGTTGTGGTCTGATTGCCGACCTATGCCAACCTTCGCTCCGCCACCCGCCAGCACCCAGGACTTCGCCCGCGAACGGCTGCGCAGCCGGGGGGAGCGTGTGACGTCTGCCCGCGTGGCCATCCTCACCTTGCTGCTGGATTCGCCCACCGCCCTGAGCCACCAGGACATCGCTGAGGCTCTGCAGGCCCATGGCGAGCAGTTCGACCGGGTGACGCTGTACCGCGTGCTGGACTGGCTGGTGGCACACCAGCTGGCGCACAAGCTGGCCGGGGAGGACCGCATCTGGCGCTTCAATGCCGTCGCCGATGAGCAACACATCCACCCGCACTTCCAGTGCACGGCCTGCGGCAAGCTCTCCTGCCTGGATGCCGTGCAGCTGAGCCTGTCACCACTACCGGCCGGGTACACCCTGCAGGCCGTCGACACCACCCTGCGCGGCATCTGCCCGGGCTGTAAACGCGCATAAACGCAACCGGGTTGCAAATCCGGCCGGCTCCACCTACCATCGCCACCCACAAATGCAACCCGGTTGCTTCTGGAGGCCCCGATGACACGCTACCTGCCCTGCCTGCTTGCCCTGTTTTCCCTCACCGCCACCGCACAGGAGCACGGCGCCCATGTGCACGGCGCGGCCAGGCTCGATGTCGCCATCGACGGCGGCACCGTGACCCTGCTGCTGGACAGCCCGATGGACTCGCTGGCCGGTTTCGAGCACCGCGCATCATCTGCGAAAGACAAGACGACCCTGAAAACGCTGCAGGCGGCACTGCAGGATGCCGGCAAACTGTTTGTTTTGAGCGAGGCTGCGAAGTGCACCCTGCAGACGGCAAAGGCGGAATCACCATTGTTCGAAGCTGCCATGGACAGCCACAACCATGCAGGCCACAGTGAGCTGGAGGGCGAGTTTGTGTTCCAGTGCAATTCGCCCGACAAACTCGATGCGTTGACCGTGAACCTGTTCGATATCGCCGCCAACCTGCAGGATCTGGATGTATCCCTGGCCGGGCCGCGTGGCCAGAAGGCTACGGAACTTTCCTCGGCATCACGCACCATAAGCTTCTGAGCCGCGAAACGGGTTTCCTGTGACAGACGCCATCACCCTGCACGACCTGCGTTTCCGCTGGCGGCGCGACCTGCCGCTGTGCCTGGATATCCCGCAACTGGCCGTGCCGGCCGGCGCGCGCGTGTTCCTGCACGGCCCGAGCGGCAGCGGCAAGAGCACGCTGCTCGGCCTGCTCGGCGGCGTGCTGGTGCCGGAACAGGGCAGCGTGACCGTGCTGGGCCAGTCGCTGTCGGCTCTCGGCAGCCGCGCGCGCGACCGCTTCCGCGCCGACCACATCGGCTTCCTGTTCCAGCAGTTCAACCTCATTCCGTACCTGCCGGTCATCGACAATGTGTTGCTGCCGTGCCGCTTCTCGCACCGTCGCGCCGGACGCACGGCGGCGCAGGGCGAGCCGGTCGCCGTGGCGCAATCGCTGCTGGAAGCACTCGACCTGTCACCGTCGCTGTGGCAGCGCGATGCCGCCTCACTGAGTGTCGGCCAGCAGCAGCGCGTGGCGTTGGCACGTGCGTTGATTGGCAGCCCCGACATCCTTATTGCCGATGAACCGACCTCGGCGCTCGACGCCGATCGCCAGCAGGCTTTTCTCGACCTGTTGCTCTCGGCCTGCGAACAGGGCGGCGCAACACTGCTGTTCGTGAGTCACGACCAGCGCCTCGCCACGCATTTCACGCACACGCTGTCACTGGCCGCGCTGAACCGCGCCGGCAGCGCGGAGGCAGCCTGATGTTCACTGTGTTCCGCCTCGCAGCGCGCAGCGCGTGGAATCGCCGTTTCACGCTGGCGATGACCCTGTTGTCGATCGCCCTCAGTGTGGCATTGCTGCTCGGCGTGGAGCGCGTGCGGCAACAGGCGCGCGCGGATTTCGAGCAGTCGGTGTCCGGCACGGACCTGATCGTCGGCGCGCGCACCAGCCCCGTGCAACTGATGCTGTATGCCGTGTTCCGGCTAGGCGGTGCAACGAACAACATCAGCTGGTCGTCCGTCGAGATGCTGCGCGGGCAAGCGGCCGTGGCCTGGGCTGTGCCACTCTCGCTCGGCGACAGCCATCGCGGCTATCCGGTGGTGGCGACGGAGCCTGCGTTTTTCACGCATTTCCGCTATGGCGACGGCCGTGCGCTGGTCCTGCGCGAAGGCCGCGCGCTGGCGGACATTTTCGATGTGGTGCTCGGCGCGGAAGTCGCCCGTGCGCTCGGTTACCGCGTCGGTGACACGCTCGCGCTGACCCACGGCATGTCGCTGGCCGGCCCGGCGCACGCCGACAAGCCGTTCACCGTCACCGGCATCCTGCAGCCGACCGGTACACCGGTGGACCGCAGCCTGCACATCACGCTGGCTGGCATGGAAGCGATCCACCTCGACTGGGTGGGCGGCGCGCCGCTGCCGGGCCTGAAGATCGATGCCGCGCACGTGAAGAAATTCAACCTGCAGCCGAAAAACGTGACGGCCGTGCTGGTGGGATTGAAAAACCGCGCGGCGGTGTTTCGTTTGCAGCGGGGTATTGCCGAGTATCGCGAGGAGCCGCTGCTGGCCGTGCTGCCCGGCGTCGCGCTGGCTGATTTGTGGCAGGTGGTCGGCGCAGTGGAGCGGGCGCTGCTCGCCGTGTCGGCGATGGTGGTGGCGGTGGGCCTGGCCGGGCTAGTGGCCACGCTGCTCGCCGGCCTCAACGAGCGCCGCCGTGAACTGGCCATCCTGCGCGCCGTGGGCGCGGGACCGGCCCACGTGTTCTGCCTGTTATTGCTCGAGGGTCTCGCCGTGAGCCTGCTGGGTATCCTGGCCGGGGTCGCGTTGCTGGACCTTGCCATGCTGGCCGGCGCCCCGCTGGTGCAAGCGCGCTGGGGTCTGGTGCTGGCGCCACAACTGCTGACGCTGGCGGAACTGCAGTGGCTCGGGCTGGTGCTGGGTGTCAGTGTGCTCGCCAGCCTGGTGCCGGGCTGGCGAGCCTACCGCTTATCATTGGCCGACGGCCTGGTGCCGCGCATTTGAGGTGACGATGAAACGCTTTGTGTTATGCCTGGGCCTGCTGCTGCCCGCCCTCGCGCTGGCGCAGCCCTTCCAGCTCGGCGATCGCCTGCCCGCCGCCAGCCAGCCGGCGGTCGGCAAGACGGGCAGCTACCGCGAACTCAGCTGGGATGACCTGATTCCCGACAGCTGGAACCCGGAAAAGGAACTGGAAGGCCTGGATCTCGACAACCTCGACGATGGCGACCCGCGCGCGCAGCAGGCGCTGGAGAAAATCCGCGCGGTCTGGGACAGCGCGCCGGCAGAAAAAAGCCTCGAGGGTGCGAAGGTCAAGCTGGCCGGCTTCGTGGTGCCACTCGAATACAAGGGTGACGAGATCCGCGAGTTCCTGCTGGTGCCGTACTTCGGTGCCTGCATCCATACACCGCCGCCGCCCGCCAACCAGATCGTGCACGTGGTGGCCGGGCAGTTGCCGGCCAGCTTCGAGCCGATGACGCCGTTCTGGGTCAGCGGCACGATGGCCCTCGACCACAGCATGACCGACATGGGTTTCAGCAGTTACCGCCTGGCGGCCGATGCCATCGAGCCGTTCACGATCCCGGCGCAGTAACTCAGTTCATCAGCTTGTCGAGCAGGATCTGCTGCGCGGTTTTCGGCGAGCGGTGCTTGCCCGGCGCGAGGCGATGGTACTGGCCCTGCGCATCAAGCTCCCAGGCTTGGGTGTTGTCGGCGAGGTAGGTGTCCAGCTCGGCGCGGATGCGCTTGATCTGCTTCTGGTGGTAGATCGGGAATGCCACCTCGACACGGTGCAGCAGGTTGCGCTCCATCAGGTCGGCGCTGGAGCAGTAGATCTGCGGGTCGCTGTTGAGGAAGTAATACACCCGCGAGTGCTCGAGGAAACGGCCGATCAGCGAGATGACGCGGATGTTGTCGGACAGGCCAGACACGCGCGGCCGCAGGCAGCAGACACCGCGCACGATGAGATCCACTTTCACGCCGGCCTGCGAGGCCTTGTACAGCGCCTTGATCATGCGCTTTTCGGTCAGGCCGTTGACCTTGATGATGATGTGCGCCGGCTTTCCGGCTTTCGCGGCGGCAATTTCCTTGTCGATCATCACCAGCAACTGCTTCTGCAGCGTGAACGGCGCGTGCAGGATGTCGCGCATCTTGATCGGCTTGCCCATGCCGGTCAGTTCCTGGAACACGCGGTGCACATCGCCGCACAGCGCATCGTCATCCGTCAGCAGGCTGTAGTCGGTGTACAGGCGCGCATTTCCGCTGTGGTAGTTGCCGGTGCCAAGGTGCGCGTAGCGTTTCAGCTTGCCGCCCTCACGGCGCACGACGAGCGACATCTTGGCGTGCGTCTTGTAACCGAGCACACCGTAGACGACCACGGCGCCGGCTTCCTGCAAGCGGCTGGCGAGCTGCAGGTTTTCCTCTTCATCGAAGCGGGCGCGCAATTCCACCACTGCGGTCACCTCCTTGCCGTTGCGCGCCGCTTCCGCCAGCGCATCGACGATTTCCGACTTGCCGCCCGAGCGGTACAGCGTCTGCTTGATGGCCACCACGTCCGGGTCGCGCGCGGCCGTGCGCAGGAAATCGACCACCGGCGTGAACGACTGGAACGGGTGCAACAGCAACTGGTCCTCGCGGCGGATGCTCTCGAAAATATTGCGGTGCGGTTCGAGCGCCGCCGGCAAGCCCGGCGCGAACTCGGGGTAGAGCAGGTCGGGCCGGTGCAGCATGCCCGGCAGTTTCAGCAGGCGGTGCAGGTTCAGCGGGCCATCAAGGCGGAACAGTTCGCTTTCCGTCAGGTTGAACTGCTCCAGCAGGAACTCGCACATGTGATCGGGGCAACCGGCCGATACTTCCAGCTTCACAGCAGTACCGAAGCGGCGCGAGGACAACTCGCCTTTCAGTGCGAGCGCGATGTCCTCGACTTCGGCGGCATTCATCTCCAGGTCGGCATTGCGCGTGACGCGGAACTTGTGGCAATCACGCACCGTCATGCCGGGAAACAGTTCGTCGACATGCGCATGGATGATCGACGACAGGAACACGATGTTGTCGCCACCATCCGTCAGGTGGTACGGCACGCGGATGATGCGCGGCAGTGAGCGCGGGGCCGGCACAATGGCATAGCCGCCTTCGCGGCCGAACGCATCATCACCTTCCAGCGTCAGGATGAAGTTGAGGCTCTTGTTGACGAGGCGCGGGAACGGGTGCGCCGGGTCCAGCCCGATCGGGCTGATGACGGGCAACACCTCGTCGCGGAAATAGCGCCGTGCCCAGGCGGCCTGTTCCGGCGTCCACTGGTGGCGGCGCAGGATGTGGATGTTCTCGCGCTCGAGCGCCGGCAGCAGGATGTCATTGAAGATCTCGTACTGGCGCCGCACCGCGGCATGCACCTGCTGCGAGATGACTTCCAGCACATCCCGCGGTCCCATGCCGTCCGGCCCCGGCTGTTCGCGCTGGAACTCGATCTGTTTCTTCAGCCCCGCAACGCGGATTTCAAAGAACTCGTCCATGTTCGAGCTGAAGATCAGCAGGAACTTGAGCCGCTCGAGCAGCGGGTGCGATTCGTCGAGCGCTTGCTCCAGCACACGCAGGTTGAACGCGAGCTGCGACAGTTCGCGGTTGAGGTAATACTCGTGTTTGCCCAGGTCGGTGACCGGCGGGGTCGCGGGTGCCTCAACGGGCGTGCTGGCAACAGGGTCTTTCACGTCGGCAGGAAAATCCATCTGGCTATCTTTTCACTATATAACAATTCAATGTCGGCTTTATGACAGCCGGCCGCCACCCCGGTTCACTTGCCGATGCAGAAGCTGCTGAAAATGTGGCCGAGCAATTCATCGCTGCTGACCTGGCCGGTGATCTCGCCGAGGTATTGCTGTGCCAAGCGGAGATCCTCGGCGAGCAGTTCGCCCGCGCCAGTGGCCATAAAGCGGCTTTCCGCCTCGGCGAGCAGTTGCGCAGCGCGCTGCAGGGCATCGACGTGGCGCGCGCGGGCGCTGAACAAGCCCTCACCGCTGCTTTGCAGCCCTGCCCGCTCCTTCAGGGCAGCGCGCAGTGCATCCAGGCCGGCGCCGGTTTTGGCCGATACACGCAGCACAACGCCGTCCTGCCCTGGCGGCAGGCCACTGGCATCGACCTTGTTCTGCACCACCAGCGTCGGCACGGCCGGGCGCGCCTCGGCTGATACGGCCGCCCACAGCAGGTCGGGGTCGGTCTCGCCACTGGCATTGCTGTCGACCAGCAACAACACCAGGCCGGCCTGGCCGATCTCGCGCCAGGCTCGGCGGATGCCCTCCTGCTCGACCGGGTCAACGCTGTGGCGCAAGCCGGCGGTATCGATGATATGCAGCGGCAGGCCATCAATCTGCACCTGTTCGCGCAACACATCGCG
>CALMIC010000216.1 GCA_937864065.1 uncultured Cellvibrionales bacterium
ACCAGCCGCTGAAAGGCCTCAAGTATTTGCTGAAAGCCGTCGCGCAACTGCGCGCGCGCTACCCGCAGCTGACTTTGCTGGTGGTCGGCAAGCCGAAACCGGGCGGTTACACCGAAGGGCTGATCCAGCGGCTCGGCATTGGCGACATCGTACAGTTCGTGTCCGGCATCTCGACCGAACAGCTCGTGCGGCACTACAACGAAGCGGAAATTGTCGTCTGCCCTTCACTGTATGAAGGCTTCGGCCTGCCGGCAGGCGAAGCGATGTCCTGTGGCACGGCCGTGATCTCGTCAAACGGCGGCGCCCTGCCGGAAGTAGTCGGTGATGCCGGTCTTGTTGTGAAAGCCGGCAGCGAGCAGGCGATTGCCGACGCGATTGCCGACCTGTTCGACCATCCGGAAAAGCGCGCACAACTCGCGCAAGCCGGCCGCACGCGCATCGAGAACACTTTCTGCTGGAACCTTGCCGCGCACCAGTTCACCCATTACTACTATCGCATGCTGGATCGGCGCATGCTGGATAAGGAAACAGCTGCCGCATGATCACTGTCGACTTCGGAACACTCGCCCTGCGCAGCGGTGACAAGGTACTCGACCTCGGTGGTGGCGAGGGCCGCCATGTCATCGGGTTCTATGTCGAGGAAGATGTGCACGCCATCGGCGTTGACCTCGGCTTCCATGACCTGCAAACCACCGCCAAAAAATTCGAACCGTTTGCCGAGCAGCAGAATACACGCAAGCAGTTTCATCTGGCCTGCACCAATGCCCTGCAACTGCCATTTGCCGACGCCAGTTTCGACAAGGTGGTCTGCTCCGAAGTGCTGGAACATATCCCCGATTACGCCGGCGCACTGCGCGAGATCGAGCGCGTGCTGAAACCGGGCGGTGTCGCCGCCATCAGTGTGCCGCGCTATGCGCCCGAATGGATCTGCTGGGCGCTGTCTGACGAATACCACAACAACGAAGGTGGCCACCTGCGCATCTTCAAGGAACACAGCCTGCGTCGCGAGATCGAGAATACCGGGCTCTGCTTCATCCGCCGCCACTGGGCGCATGCGCTGCACAGCGTGTACTGGTGGCTGCAATGCGCGTTCTGGAAAACGAAGGAACAGAACTGGCTGGTGCAGCAATGGCACAAGCTGGTGGTATGGGACATGATGGAACGGCCCGTGCTGACCAATACACTGGAACGGATGCTGAACCCGCTGATCGGCAAGAGTGTCGTGATGTATTTCTACAAAAGGAGCCAGCCATGAGCGGCCCGTTTTTCAGCAAGGGATTCTTTCCGCACGAACTGCTGCGCCCTGCTGTCGACTACATCCTGAAAACACAGCTGGACGACGGCTGCATCCCATGGTTTCCAGGCAGTTATGCTGACCCGTGGGACCACACCGAAGCTGCGATGGGCCTGTCGATTGCCGGCGAGCACGCCGCTGCCGAAAAAGCCTACCAATGGCTCAAGAGCGAACAACTGAAAGACGGCAGTTGGTGGATCCACTACCAGGATCGCGCAGTAAAGAATGACGAGCGCCGCGAAACCAATTTCGTCGCCTACGTCGCCACCGGCGTGTGGCACCACTACCTCATCACCGAGAACTATTCCTTCCTGTGCGAAATGGCCGACATGGTCGAGCACGCGATCCGTTTTGTCATCGGCTTGCAGACTGAACACGGCGACATCCACTGGGCAGTGGACAGGCAAGGCAAGACCATGCGCGACGCACTGGTAACCGGCAATGCGTCGATCTACAAGAGCCTCGAGTGCGCGATCAACATTTTCACCGTGCTCGGCGAGCCGAAACCGCACTGGGAAAAAGCGCGCGAAAAACTCGGCCACGCCCTGCGCCACAAACCGGAACGTTTCGACCGCACCTGGGAATCGAAAAAACGTTATT
>CALMIC010000217.1 GCA_937864065.1 uncultured Cellvibrionales bacterium
TAGATCAGCTGGTCGATCTGGTGTTCGAGAGCCCTGAACTGTTCTGCACTCATTGGCCACGGTCCGGCAATGTGGGGTGATCCCTAACTATAAGTGAGCTGACGGAGGATGGTCAATGAAGTGGACTGTCAGCAAGCCGCCGCAAGCACCTGATGTGCAAGGTTTTTTGCCGGTGGATACTCTTGCGGTGGGCCGCCCCTCGCCGTGCAGAAGCCAGGGCCGGGTGTTAGCATGCACACCACCATTGCGCCCGTTGTCGGAGAGGTTTCCCGTGGCGATCATCACCCATGAACAACTGACGGCCCGCCTGCAGGCACTGGCCTTGCCGCTGGCTGCCGATGCGTTGCATGGCACGCTTGCTGGCCTTGCCTGTGCCGGCATCGGGCCGGAATCCGCTGACTGGCTGGACCAGCTGTCCGAATGCCTCGACGGCGCCGAGCTCGACAACCATCGCGAGGCGATGGCCGCCCTGCAGGAGCTGGTCGAGCGCGACCTGGCGGACAGCGATCTCGGCTTCCAGCCCATGCTGCCCGACGGCGATGAATTCCTGTCGGTGCGCGCCGGTGCGCTTGCGCGCTGGAGCGAGGGCTTTGTCTGCGGTTTTGTCGCGGTGCAGCGAGAATTGTCGAGCGAGGACCGCGAGGTGCTGGACGATATTGCCGCGATCAGCCAGCTGGACGACGAGGCGTCGCTGGCCGAGGCGGGCATCAACCGTTCCGAGCTGAACAATCCTGCCAATGCGGATGACAACGAGCGCGATTTCATGGAGTTGTGCGAATACGTGCGCCTGGCGGCGATGGATCTCTACCGCGAGAACCGTTCGCCAGCCGAGCCGGTCGCAGACGGGGGTGTTGCATGAAATCACTGTTGCCGCGCAAGGAATTTGCCAGTCGCCGTGCACGGCTGATGGGAATGATGGAACCGAACAGTATCGCGATCATCCCCTCCGCGCACGAGCTGATCCGCAACGCAGACACACACTTCCCGTTCCGCCAGGACAGTGACTTCTACTATCTCACCGGCTTCAACGAGCCGGATGCTGTCGCGGTACTGATTCCCGGCCGTACGCACGGCGCCTATGTGCTGTTCTGCCGCGAACGCGATCCCGAGCGCGAACTCTGGGACGGCTACCGCGCCGGGCCGGAAGGTGCCTGCCGCGATTATGACGCGGACGATGCCTTCCCGATCGAGGACTTGGACGAAATCCTGCCTGGCCTGCTCGAAGGGCGCGAGCGTGTCTATTACGCGATGGGCCGCGACAGCGAGTTTGACCGGCATGTGATGGAGTGGGTCAACACGATCCGCAGCAAGGTGCGCGCCGGTGCGATCCCGCCAGGCGAATTCCTCGACCTGAACCATTTCCTGCACGAGCTGCGCCTGTTCAAGAGCGCGCAGGAAATCCAGCTGATGCAGCGCGCCGGCGAGATTTCGGCGAAAGCCCATCGCCGCGCGATGGCGGTGTGCAAGCCCGGCATGATGGAATACCAGCTGGAAGCGGAACTGCTGCATGTGTTTGCGAAGAACGGCGCGCGTTCACCTGCCTACCCGTCGATCGTCGGCGGCGGTGACAACGCCTGCATCCTCCACTATGTCGAGAACCGCGACATGCTGCGCGACGGTGACCTGGTGCTGATCGATGCCGGTTGCGAACTCGACCATTACGCCTCGGACATCACGCGCACGTTCCCGGTCAATGGCCGTTTCTCGCGCGAACAGAAGGCACTGTATGAACTGGTGCTGAAAGCGCAGCTGGCGGCGATCAGCGTCATCAAGCCGGGTCGTCACTGGAACGAGCCGCATGACACGACGGTGCGGGTTATCACCGAGGGCCTGGTGCAACTCGGCCTGCTGAAGGGGCGCGTCAGTACACTGGTCGCCAAGGGTGCCTATCGCGATTTCTACATGCACCGAGCCGGCCACTGGCTCGGCATGGATGTGCACGA
>CALMIC010000218.1 GCA_937864065.1 uncultured Cellvibrionales bacterium
TAGAGATCGGTGGTGCGCTGGCCGAACAGCAGGTTGTAGGCCTGCGAAATGATGCGGTTGCCCCACCACTTGAGCGGTGTCATGCCGGCCGCTTCCGGCGACAGCTTGCCGAGCAGGCGGCTGGCGTAAACAACGCTGTGCTCGTCAAGCGCGGCCAACAGCGCCGGGATGCATTCCGGCGGGTACTCGCCATCCGCATCGATCAGCACGAAACGCTCCGTCTGCGCTGCCTGCATGCCACTGCGCAGCGATGCGCCGTAGCCCATGTTGCGCGGGTGGCGCACCAGCGTCACGTCCGGCTGCGCAGCCAGGTAGTCGGCGCTGCCGTCACTCGAGGCATTGTCGACACAGATGAGGCGATAACGTGGGAAGTCTGGCAACGCACGCAAACGCGCCAGCAGCGACGGCAGGCTATCCCGCTCGTTGTACACCGGCACAATGATGTCGGCCTGTGCATCCATGGCGCGGTCAGTCGTCCGGCTGCGTATCGGGCACGCGCAGCGATTGCATGCCGGCGCGCAGGCGGTACAGGTGCGCCTGCAGGCGCGGGCCCTTGCGCTGCGCCACTCCGACCGCCAGCACGTCGATGACAGCCAGGTGCGCAATACGCGACGACAACGGCGTGTAGATCTCGAACTCTTCCGCCACGTCGATGCAGATCGGGATCGTCGCCGCCTCGGCAATCGGCGTGCAGGATGGCGCCATGCCGATGACAATCGCATCCATGTCTTTCACCAGCTCGATCGTGTCGAGCAGCGACTGTGTGCGGCCGGATTGCGAGATCGCCACGACCACATCGCCTTTTTTCAGCGACAGCGCCGACATTTTCTGGATATGCGTATCGGAATAGGCTGCGGAGGCCAGTTGCAGGCGGAAGAAGCGGTGCTGCGCGTCGGCCGCGACCGCCGCTGACGCGCCATGGCCGTAGAACTCGACGCGGTTGGCACTCGCCAGCGCCTCGATCGCGCGATGGATGATGGAGGGATTGAGGTTGTCGCGCACCTTCAGCAAGGTGTCGATCGTCGAATCAAACACCTTGCGGCTGAACTCCGCTACCGAATCGGTATCGGTCACCGCGACCTTGCCATAACCGGGACTGGAGGCCAGTTGCTGCGCCAGCGCCAGCTTGAAATCCTGGAAGCCGTCGCAACCGACCGCGCGGCAGAAACGCACCACGGTCGGTTCACTGACCTCGGCTTGCGCAGCGAGGTCGACAATGCGCATGTTGATCACGTCGCGCAGGTTGGCGAGCACATAATCGGCGACCTTGCGCTCGGACTTGCGCATCTGCCTGCCGGTGTCGCGTATGCGTTCTGTGAGGGCTGCCGGTTTCATGCGAGGTCTGCTGCCGTTGTCAGGTCATCATAACACCGTGTCAGCCCAGTGCTGCCACAAGCCTGGCGTGCAGCCCGCCGAAGCCGCCGTTACTCATGATGAGGATATGCACCGGCCCGCTGCTGGCCGCCAGCCGCTCGACCATCGCATCGATCGAGCTAGCTACCGACGCCGGCGCACGGCACTGCGCCGCCACATCCCCCAGCGCCCAGTCGACGTTCGGCGGCTGGTAGAAAATCACTTCGTCGGCGAGGTCGAGCGCGGGCGCAATCTGCTCGCGGAACACACCCATTCGCATCGTGTTGGAGCGCGGTTCCAGCACGGCAATGATTTTCTCGCTGCCGACGCGGCGGCGCAGGCCGGCCAGCGTCGTGGCAATCGCCGTCGGGTGATGGGCGAAGTCGTCATAGACGCGCACGCCGCGCACATCACACAGCAACTCGAGACGGCGCTTGACCCCGGCAAAGCGCGACAGCGCCTCACACGCCGTCGCCGGCGCCACTCCGACATGGCGCGCCGCCGCGATCGCCGCCAGCGCATTGCTGACATTGTGGTCGCCGCTGTGGGCCCACTGCACCTCGCCCACTGGCTGGCCATCGTGCAGCGCGGTGAAATGCGAACCGTCATCGGCCAGTTTCCGCGCGGCCCAGGCCGCGCCGCTGCCAGTCCTTTCCACTGGCGTCCAGCAGCCCATCGCCAGCACCTCGCCCAGCGCTGCGCTGTCGGCCGGCGCGATGACCAGGCCGTTGTGCGGGATCGTGCGCACCAGGTGGTGGAACTGTTTCTGGATCGCGGCAAGATCGTCAAAGATGTCGGCGTGGTCGAACTCGAGGTTGTTGAGGATTGCGGTGCGCGGGCGGTAGTGGATGAACTTGCTGCGCTTGTCGAAAAACGCGCTGTCGTATTCATCGGCCTCGATGACGAAGAAATCGCTGCCGCCGAGGCGCGCCGACAGCGGAAAGCACTGCGGCACGCCGCCGATCAGGAAGCCGGGCTGCAAGCCGGCATAATCGAGAATCCAGGCCAGCATCGTCGATGTGGTGGTCTTGCCGTGCGTACCGGCCACCGCCAGTACCCAGCGGCCGGGCAGCACGTGGTCGCACAGCCACTGCGGCCCGGAGGTGTACGGCAGGCCGGCATCGAGCAGGTATTCCACACAGGGGTTGCCGCGGCTCATCGCGTTGCCGACGATGACCAGGTCTGGCGCCGGCTGCAGCTGGGCGGGGTCGTAGCCTTCGGTGATGGTGATGCCCTGCTCTTGCAGCTGCGTGCTCATCGGCGGGTAGACGTTGGCATCGGCGCCGGTCACGGTGTGGCCGAGTTCGCGCGCCAGCATGGCCAGGCTGCCCATGAAGGTGCCGCAGATGCCGAGGAAATGGAGGTGCATGCAAGGAATTCCGCCAGGTGGTTGCAGGCGATTCTAGCAGCTTGTTTTGCCAGCCCGCTGCGCAGCTGACACCGGACGGCCATCGCCGTTACACTGCCCCGATAACTGACAGACAGACCCGCATGACTTCGACAGCCAACGCACAGAACCGCCAGTCCGGCCCAGCCGGCTGGTGGCTGCTCGCCGCCACTGCGGCCGCCAGCGTGCTGCTGGCGATGCTGACGTTCCGCCAGCCGGGCGCACCGCTGTCACCGGGCCTCGATTCGTCCTGGGCTTACGGCCTCAACTACGCCTACCAGCAAGGGCTGGTGATGGGGCAGGACATCCTGTTCACCTTCGGCCCGCTCGGCTTCCTCGAACATACCCGCGCCCTGACCACCGGCATGCTGCAACTGAGCGGCTGGTTCTGGTTTGTTGTCACCGCGATCACGGCCGGCATGTTGTTACAGCTGGCCCGCGCCAGCGCCATCAGCCGCTGGCACCTCGCCGCCAACCTGCTGGTGGCCATCGCACTTTTCATCTACCTCGACACCAATATCGACCGCCTGCTGGTCATCGTCTACGCCGGCGTGTTCCTGCACTGGCAGACCCGGCATGCGGCCGTGCTGTACTTGCTGGCCCTCGCCAGCGTGCTAGCCCTCCTGATCAAGTTCTCCTACGGTGCCGTAGCGCTGTCGCTGTTCCTGCCCTACCTGGCAGCACTGGCCCTGCGCGACCGGCGCTGGCAGGCCGCCATGGCCGGCCTCGTGGCCCTACCGTTGTTTTGTACTGCCATCTGGCTGGGCATTTACGGCAGCCTGGACGGGCTGGCCGGCTACTTCCATGGCGGGCTCGAGTTCTCGCGCGGCAGCACGACGGCGATGGCACTGAACCCGGAGAACCACTGGCCAGGCATCATCTTCTTCTGGTCTGCCTTTGTGTTCGGCCTGTGGCTCATCGGCCGCGACTACCGCCGCGACTGGGTATGGATGCCGCTGTGCTTCCTCGGCCCCCTGTTCATCTGGAACAAGTACGCCTTTGGCCGGGAAGACGATGCCCATCTCGCCTTCCTGATGATCTTCGTCTTCCAGCTGGGCCTGATCTGCACGATTGCCGCCACCAGCTGGGAGCACAAGCTGAGCTGCCTGCTGGCCATCGTGCTGTCGTATGTGACCTGGCAGGACATGCATACCCCTGCCATCGGCAAGCCGCAATTCCAGCCGACCGTGGCCGTCGACAGCGGCAAATGGTGGCACTGGCCACAAGACCACGAAGGACTGGCACAGCTGATGGCCGATGCCAGTGAACGCGAACTGGCGCCGCTGCTCATCCCCGGCACCCTGCGCGATACCATCGGCAACGCGACCGTCGACATCTACCCCTGGGAAACCCTCATCGCCGCCGCCAACCAGCTGAACTGGACGCCGCGCCCGGTCTACCAGGCCTACATCACCTATACGCCGTTCCTCGACCGGCAAAATGCGGATTTCCTGGCTAGTGACAAGGCACCGTCTTTCATCGTCTGGCACTATCACAGCTTCGCCGACATCGATGACCGCTACCCGTTCAGCAGCGACCCGCTGACCCTCACCGCCATCCTGCGGCATTACCGCCTGCAGGGATGCGAGGGCAAGTTCTGCCTGTGGCAGCGCGCGGAACGCGAGCAGCTGGCCGTGGTCGACAACAGCGCCCGCGACAGCACGCGCTGGGAGCAGTGGATCCCGGTGCCGGACCTGGCGGGCGACGTATTGCGCCTGCATGTTGACAGCCAGCGCACGCTGGCAGGCAAACTGAACCTCGCGCTGTGGAAGGAAGGCGGCATCGAGATCGACTACCGCCTGCGCGACGGCAAGGTCAAGACCCACACACTGATCCTCGACAATGCCACGTCTGGCATCTGGGTCACGCCCTACCTGGACAGCCTCGTCACCCCGAACAAGCCGCAACCGCTAGCTGTCGCTGACGTGCAGGCACTGCTGGCGCTGCCGCCGGCCAAGGGTTTCATCGAGGACAGCGAGCTGACGGCCGAAGGCCTGCGCATCTGGGGTTGGGGCATCGTGCCGTTCATGCCATCGGCCACCCAACGGCTGGGCCTGCTGCTGTACAACGACAGCCATGCCTACCTGGTACCGGTGGAAAACCGGCCACGCCCCGGCATCACCGACTTTTTCACCGGGCAGGGCGCCTTCGCTGACCGGACGGCCGTCGACCTCGATTCCTGCGGCTTCAACGAGAAGTTCAACCACCGCGACCTGGTGCCCGGTGAGTACCGTGTGCGCTTCGTGGTCGAGAATGGCGACCAGCGCGCCGTCTCAGAGGAACAGAACAAGACGGTCGCTGTCACGCACGACAGCAACCCGCACAATGTCGAGGCAGTGCGCCTGCGCACCATCAGGCCCTGGGCCTTCAACGACACGCTGGACATCCGCTGGAGCAGCCTGGAATTCGCTGGGGAGCACCCGTGGTGAGCCAACGCCGCTTTGGTCTGCTGCTGGCCGTCGTTTCGCTCGCCGGCTTGTTGTTGGGCATGGCCGTGTTCGACCGCCACCCACCACCTCGACCCACCGAAAGGCCCAATTTCCTGCTGGTGATCACCGACGACCAGTCGTGGCTGCACACCTCATTCGCCGGTTACCCGGCCGTGAAGACCCCGAACTTCGACCGGATCGCCCGGGAAGGGGTCTATTTCGACAACGCCTATGCCAGCGCACCGACCTGCACCGCTTCGCGCTCGGCCATCCTGACCGGCCAGCACTTCTGGCGCCTCGGTTCCGCAGGCCAGTTGTGGGGCGAATTCCCGTCCTCACTGGTCACCTACCAGCAGCTGCTGGAAAAGCACGGCTACAAGATCGGCTACACCGGCAAGGGCTGGGGGCCGGGCAAGGCGCTGCTCGGCAACCCGGCGGGCCCGGCCTACAGCCGCATCCGGCGCGAGGTGGATCCCAACCTGTCCAACATCGACCATGTCGCGAACCTCGACCTGTTCCTGCGCGAACGCAAGCCGGGCCAGCCATTCTCGTTCTGGCTGGGTACCACCGAACCCCACCGCCCTTACCAGACCGGCATCGGCGCGCGCAGCGGCGAGATCGACCTCGCAGCGATCGCGGTACCGCCGTTCCTGCCCGACACCGACGTGGTGCGCCGCGATCTCGCCGACTATCTGTACGAGATCCAGTACTTCGATCGTGAACTGGGTGAGATCCTGCAAACCCTGGCACTGCACGGCGAACTCGACAACACCGTCATCGTCTTCACCGCGGACAACGGCATGCCATTCCCGCGCGCCAAGAGCAATAATTACGAGTACGGCACCCATGTTCCGCTGGCCGTGCGCTGGGGCAATGGCATCACGGCACACCAGCAGGTCACCGATTTCATCAGCCTGACTGACCTGGCGCCGACTTTCCTCGACCTGGCCGGCGTGCCGATCCCACCGGACATGACCGGGCGCAGCTTCCGCCAGCAACTGCTCGCCGCGAAATCCGGCCGCATCGACAAGAACCGCAACGTTGCCTACTCGGGCTTCGAGCGCCATATCGGCGATGCACGGCAAGACAAGCGCGGCTACCCGTCACGCGCGATCCACACCGACAAGCATCTCTACATCCGCAACTTCGCGCCCGAGCGCTGGCCCGCCGGCCGGCCGCCGGAACTGGCCGACATCGACGACGGTTCGCCGAGCAAGAACCAGCTGGTACTCCAGCGCCAGGATTTCGAAAGCTTCTGGCAACTCGCGGCCGGCAAGCGGCCCGCCGAGGAGCTCTACAACGTGCCGCGCGATCCGGCCCAGCTACAGGACCTGGCCGCCAATCCCGAATATGCGCCCCTGAAGGCATCGCTGGCGCGCCAGCTCCATGACGAGTTACTGCGCAGCGGCGACCCGCGCGTGACCGGGCACGGCGAGGATTTCGATGGCTACACCTACTATGGCAGCGGCGGCGAATGACATGACGCAGCTGCAACGGGTCGTGTGCGCGCTGGCGTTTTTCCTGTTGTTCCTCGGTATCGGCCGTTTAGCCAGCCTGGTGCTGCACGAGCCACTGCTCGGCTACGCCAACAGCTACGACATGATCCGCTTGCAGGCCTGCCACCAGATCTGGCCCGCAGACAAGGGTGTCGACATCACGGACGGCACACCGCAAGCCCCGCTGCGGCGCTACACACTCGACAAGCAGCTGGATACGCCGTGCTTCCCGAGTTCCGAGCTGTTGTTCACCGGCAGCGGCATTGCTCTCGCCCAACTGAAGAACCGCGTCACCGGTGAAACGCTGGTGTCGCTGAAGATGATCGGCCTCACCAAGGCCATTTTCCTCTGCGTGACGGCGTTGCTGGCCAGCCTCTATTTCTTCCGGCAACGCATGCAGCAGGCGATGCTGGTGAACGGCCTGCTGATGGCCGGCGTGCTGTCCGATCCCGGCATCACGCTGTACCTCAACACGTTCTACACCGAGTTCTCGGCGGTGTATTTCCTGTACCTGGCCCTGATTGGCCTGGTGGTGGCCGGCACAGCACCGCGCCGCTGGTTCTACGGACTGCCGCTGCTGGCGGGGCTGGTGGGGCTCGGGCTGTCCAAGCCACAACACCTGCCGCTGGCCCTCCTGCTCGGCACATTGGCCGGCATGTGGCTGTGGCGACAACCGTGGCGCCCGCTTGCAGTACTGGCCGTACTCTGTGGCGCGCTGCCGCTGCTGTTGCAGGCCAGCGGACACTGGGTGCCGCGCAGTGACAACATGGCATTGGCCAACCGCGTCAACCTGCTGGGCGCCCTGCTGGCGGACAGCCCTGACCCACAGGCACTGCTCAAGTCCCTCGGCCTGCCGGCAGACTGCGGCGAACTGGCCGGCAAGAACTGGTATCACCCCGTCGTGCAGTCCCGGCAACCGTGCCAGGCGCTGGCCACACGCTCCCACAGCAAGCTGTTGCTGCTCACCGCCTCGCAGCAACCTGCCACATTGCTGGCCATGGCAAAAACCGCCATCCCGATGGTGCAGCAATGGCTGTTCCCGCTCTATGGCCAGGTGGAGGGCAAAACCAATGGCCGGGCTGCCGAGTACCAGCGGTCACTCGGGCAAGCAGTCGAAAGAATGCCGGCAGTGCTATTCACGCTGCTGTGGCTGCTACCCTTGCCACTGTACTTGCTCGCCCTTGCACTGGCGAGGAAGACGCAGCAGCAAGGCCATGCTGCTTTCTGTGTGCTGCTGGCACTCATCCAGTGGTTTGTGTTTGCCGTGGCACTGTACGGTGACGGGTTGGTGGACATGGCGAAGCATGCGCATCTGGCAATGACTGCATGGCTTGCTTCTTATCTCGCCCTTCCCTGCATGCTCCTGCGCAACACGGGCCACCGCGCTGATGAATAATTCATCCAGACCGGTTTCTATCGTACGCGTTATAGCGGCCGCGCTATTCATGGCTGTCATTTGCCGCAACTACTGGACTGGCGATGACGCCTACATTTCCTTCCGCACGCTCGACCAGCTATTTGCCGGCAACGGCCCCCGCTGGAATCTGGTAGACCGCGTCCAGGTCTATACCAGCCCGCTGTGGTTCTGGCTGATGGCACTGTCCCGCCTTGTCATCCGGGATGTGTACCTGAATGCCATGCTACTGTCTTTGCTGCTCATGGCCGCAACGACTGTGATGGCCTTGCGCCGGATTACCAACCCGGCTGTCGCCACTGCTTTTTTTGCCAGCCTGCTGCTGTCGAATGCTTTCATGGATTACACCGGGTCAGGACTCGAATATCCGCTGATCTACTTGCTGGTCACCGCGTTTTTCCTGCGCTTTGCCCAAACAGCAAGCCGCGAACCGGAAGCCAGTGAAACAACGGGGCTGATGCTGATTGCCGGACTGGGACTGGTCACCCGTCATGACCTGTTATTGTTATTCATCATGCCTGTTGCCTACCTGTTACTGTGCCGCAGCCGGCGAAGACTTCTCGACGCTGCAGTATTTATTGCACCTCTCTCCATCTGGACCACGTTCTCCCTGATTTACTACGGGCTCGCCTTCCCGAACACGGCCTACGCCAAACTTTACCTGGATGTGCCGCGCTGGCAATTGCTGGAGCAAGGCCTGATGTTTTTCTACCGCACCATACAAAAGGATATTTTCACCTTGCTGTTGATCGCAGCAGGTACAGCACTGCTGCTGCGACAGAAGGAGAACCTATCCTTGCGCCTCACCGGGCTTTCTATCGCCTTGTCGTGCGGCTACATTTTGTGGATAGGCGCAGACTTCATGGCAGGACGATTTTTCGCCCCGCTATTCCTGGTGACTGCCATAGGGCTGTCTGTACACGCCAGCCAGAGCGATTTCCTGCAAACCATGCGCAGCCAGCATCGCAAGATCCTCGCTACATTCGCGGTTGTCGCCTTTGTTGCCTATGGTGCTTTCTATCCGCATACCCCGCTCAATTCGCCCAAGGTCTACGAACAGGTGGTCGTCGAACATGGCATCAGCGATGAACGCGGCTTCTACTCCGGGGCCACGTCTATCTGGCGCTATATCGACAACGAGAAGCCCTACTTTCCCGTTCACAATGTCGTGCTTGAAGCGCTGCTCTTGCGCGATCAGGATCCGGCAACACCCGCATCGCAAACACCGCCGATCCGTATGGCTATCGGGATTTTCGGCTACACAGCCCCACTGGACACACTGATCCTGGATGTCGTCGCATTACCTGATGTCTTCCGCTCGCGCATGCCCAGAGCGGGCGACGACTGGTCAGTTGGCCATACGGGTCGCGATATACCAGGCTGGTACATCGAAAGCCTGCGTGCCGGGCGCGGCTTGATGACACACGACCCGGCACTGAATGAATACTTTTCCATTGTGTCGCTGCTTAACCAGAGTGAAGACCTGTTTGCCCAGGAAAGGCTGTTGGCCATCGCGCGTTTCAACCTCGGCCACTATGAACACCTCCTGCATGAAGCCACCACGCTCAACTGGCGCGCGCGCAACGAGGCTTATAATGAAGCTTGCACCCATGCATGGCGGCATGGGAAAAACCCTTTTGAATTGTGACTACATGCACAGGCAACAACCATGAAAGACAGGATCTTGTGGGCAGACACCGCCAAGGCGCTGGGAATGTTCCTGGTCTTTTTCGGGCACTTCATCGAGAAAGCGGGCTTCGCCGGCAACGAGGTATTGCTGCAGGTCTACAGGCATATTTATGCCTTCCATATGCCGTTTTTCTTCCTGCTGGCCGGTTTCTTCTTCAGCAAGAAAGATATCCCGTACGGTCTGTTGTTTATCGACAAGGTCAAGAACCGGCTGGTGCCCGTGCTGTTCTTTGTCGCACTGGCGTTGCCGTTGTGGATGCGCCCGGACTGGTGGGGCATTACCGATGTGGTGCCGGAACACGAGTTGCAGAAAACCTGGCTGCTGCTGCACGGCAAACCGGTCGCCAACTGGCCCTGCTGGTTCCTCGTCTGCCTGTTTTCGGTGGAACTGGTCGCCAGCGAACTGATCCCGCTGCTCAATAACCGGCTGAAGCTGCTGCTGGCACTACCCGTGGTGTATGGCCTCGCCTGGCTCGCCACCGATAACCTGCCGCGCAAGGCAGCGTTCATGGGCACGGTGGAAAACTGGTGGTTCCTGCAGGAAGGCCTGATGGCACTCTTTTTCTACCTGTCTGGCCATGTGCTGGCGAAACACGGCCGCGCATTGTTGCCCGGCAGCAAAGGTATATCCATGTTGAAGCTGGCATTTTTCAGCGCCGCGCTGGTCATCGCCCAGTCTTATGTTTTCCCCGACGCGCGTTCATCGGTCAACATGTCCGCATCCGCGCACGGGCACTGGCTGTGGTTCCCACTGGCCGCGCTGGCCGGCAGCCTGATGCTGGTCCAGCTGAGCAGCGTACTGCCCTCACACCGTTTCCTGAACTATATCGGCCAGAACAGCTTGCCGTTGATCGGCATGAGCGGGCTGTTCCTCAGTTTTTTCAATCCACTGCTGTGGCCACTGCTCGACGACATCAGCAATCCCTGGCTGGTATTGGCCGGCTCCGTTGCGGCAACACTGTTTTCATTGGCGGTTTGTGTGCCGGTGATCGCGCTGCTGAACCGTTTTACGCCGTTCCTGGTCGGCCGCTGGAAATGAACGCCTGGAAGCTGGCGTAATCGCGGATGTAATCCGTCGCATCATAATGCTCGGACGCAAACACCAGCAGCAGCGCATCCGCTGAATACTTGTACTGGATGCCCCACACGCCAGCCGGCAGGTAAACGCCAAGATCCGGCTGGTCGAGGCGGAATTCCTGGCGGTTCTCGCCATCATCCGCCACCACCGACACGCTGCCTTTCACGCAAACGAGGAACTGCTGGCACTGCTTGTGCGCATGCTCGCCGCGCGTTTCTGCACTCGGCACATCAAACACCATGAAGAACCGCTTCACGGCAAATGGCACATGTTGTTCAAACTCCCCGACCACCAGGTTGCCGCGCAAGTCATGCACCAGCGGCAACTTGTGCAGCGTGACGCCCTTGACCGCGGTCGCTTGCACGGTGGCACTCGCTGCTGCAGTTCCGCTGATCGCAGCAACGTTTTCCTGCAGCGGGCGGCTGTCGGCATAACCGACGATACGCGCCGGGTTGCCCATCACAATCGCGTACGGCGGCACCGAACGTGTCACCACCGCGCCGGCACCGACCATCGCATGCTGGCCGATGCTGAGGCCGGGCAGGATCGTCGCGTTGGCGCCGATGGAAGCACCGCGCTCGACGACTGTCGGCGGCAGCGCCGTACGCTGCTGCTTGCTGCGCGGGAACGGGTCATTGGTAAACGTGGCGTTCGGGCCGATGAATGCATCGTCCTCGATGCGCACACCATCCCACAGCTGCACGCCGCATTTCACGGTGACACGGTCACCGAGCACGACATCGTTCTCAATGAACACGTGGTCGCAGATATTGCACTCCCGACCAATGACAGCACCCGGCAGCACATGTGTGTAAGCCCAGATACGAGTACCTTCACCAACCTGCTGCGATTCGCAGCAACCGAGTGCGTGCACAAAATGGCTCATGCGATATTTCCTGTCCTGTTCCTGTCATCCGGCTTGCTGCCGAACTGCTCTGCCCGCATCACCACCGCCAGCGGGCGGCCTTGCGTGTTGCCATAGGCGCGCCAGACATAAGCGCCGATGATGCCGATCCCCATCAGGTTCAATGCACCGAAGAACAATACCGTCAGCACGGTAGCGGCATAACCCGGCACCGCCACCGAGCCCAGGGCTTTCAGCGCAATGACGAGCAAACCGAAACCGCCGGCAAACAACATCCCGACAACACCCAGTGTGATCAGCAACTTGATCGGCAAGTCGGAAAAGGCGAACACACTGTCCATCAGGTAGTTGACTTTCTTGCGCAAGGTCCAGGCGCTGACGCCATGCTGGCGGATGCGGCGCTCATAAGACACTTCCTTGCGGCGGAAGCCGAGCCAGAACAGCAAGCCGATCAGTGAACTGTGGGATTCATCGAGCGACAACAATTCATTCCGGAACTGGCGGTTGCAGCCGAACATGTCCACGCCTCCGGGCGGCATCGCCGGCATCACCAGCTTGCGGTAGGCCCACCAGAAAAGGCCGGATGACAACCGGCTCGACAGCGGATCATGGCGCGCATCGCGCGTGCCGATCACCACATCTGCCTGATCCGCGCGCAATGTACGGAAAAACTCCAGGGCAAGCTCAGGTGGCTCCTGCAAGTCAGCAGCCATCACCGCGAAATACTCGCCGTTCGCGGCAGCAAGGCCAGTGCGGATCGCGGCGAACGAGCCGTAATTGCGTGAGTGCAGCAGCAGTTGCGCACGGAAAGGCATGGCCGGCAATTGTTCGCGCAACAGCGCATAACAGTTGTCAGGGCTGCCGTCGACCACCAGCACCGCTTCCAGCTCTCCGCCCAGTGCATGGTGCATCTGCAGCAGCGTCGCCAGCAAGTCCGGCAGGTTGGCCTCGTTGCGGTAGACCGGGATGACCAGCGAGTACATCAGGGACTCCAGCGGTTGATGCAGGCTGCGATGGCATCGACTTCAGCCAACTCCAGTTCGGGATAACACGGCAGCGTCAGGATTTCTGCGACAACGCGCTCGCTGGCCGGCAGCGTGACACCGGCATGGGCGGCCGCGACCGCCGGCTGCCGGTAGTCGAGCACCGGGTAGTGGATATCACAACCGATGCCATGTTGCTGCAGGTGCAGCTTGAGGCTGTCGCGTTGCGCACTGCGGATCACATACAGGTGCGCCACGTGGTCCTCACCCGCTATCGCCGGCACGGTGATGAGTGGATGGGTAATACCTTCAGCATAGCGCGCCGCGATGGCACGACGCCGGCTGTTCCAGCCATCCAGATGCGGCAGCTTCACTGACAACAGGGCAGCCTGCAATTCATCGAGCCGGCTGTTGCGCGCACCGCTGTCGGCCACGGTGTATTTGCTCGTCCAGCCATACTGGCGCAGGCTGCGCACACGGGCGGCCACGTCATCGCGACGGGTCACGACGGCACCACCATCCCCAAGCGCCCCGAGGTTCTTGGTCGGGAAGAAACTGAAGGCCGCCACATCGCCAAAACTGCCGGCGCGCTGGCCATTGCGCTGCGCGCCATGCGCTTGCGCACAGTCCTCCACCAGCGCAATGCCATGCGCATTCACGAGCGCCTGCAATGGTGCCATATCGGCCAGCTGGCCAAACAGGTGGGTAACGATGAGTGCACGGGTTTTCTTGCTGATGCGTTGCGCCGCGTCCTGCGGATCGAGCAACAGGTTGTGCGGCTGGATATCGGCATACACCGGCACGGCGCCTATCGCACGGATCGCCGTGCTGGCATAGAAACCGGCATTGGCAACGGTGAAGACTTCATCGCCCGCCTGCACACCGACAGCGCGCAAGGCCAGCTCCAGCGCGTCGGTGCCATTGGCCACACCGATGACATGCGCCGCACCGCAGTAAGCGGCAAATGCCTGCTCGAAAGCCGCCACTTCCGGCCCGAGTGCATACCAGCCACTGTCAATCACCCTGCCTGCAGCCGCATGCAACGCCCCGGCGAGTGCGCGGTTGTGCAAGGCGAGGTCATTGATCCTGTCGATGCTCATCGGCGCTCACTTGCGGAACACGAAATAGCCCATCGGCGTGACAATGTCGCCCGGTATCATTTCACCAACGGTTTCCATGAAAGTGTTCATTACGAATACATATTTCTGCAGCTTTTCCGGCGCCACACCTTCCATCAGCAGGTGCTGGTTCACAAACCAGCGATAACCCTGCTTCGGCATATCGAGATTGCTGTGCTCCATGGCCGCATAACCGGCTTCGCGGGCCAGCTCGCGCATGGCATTGATGTCGAAAACGTATTTGTCCTCGATCTTTTCCAGCCGTTCGCGGTCATGGCCGATCCACTTGTCTTTCATGATGTGGCGCTTCATGTGCTCGATGCGGGCGATGTCCTTGTCATCCAGCACACCCCATTTCGTGTTGTTCTCGATACGCCGCATCAGGTCGGCCATGAAGGCCACCAGGATCTTGCCCTGCAACACCGGCTCGTAAAAAATCGCCATGCCACCCGGCCGGAGCAAGCCGGCAATATCATGGATGATTTTCCTGTAATCGATGAAATGGTGCAGCACGCTGTGGCCTACCACGAGATCGAAACTGCCGTGCCGGAATGGCAGGAAATTCGCGTCACAGGCGTAGTAACTGACCGGCGCGCCATCGGTGCCCACCAGGCTGTCAGCCTGCAACAGGAAACGCGTGGAGATATCGCAGGCATGCACCGAGCGGAACGGGAAACGGTGCGACAGCCCCCAGGTCAACTGGCCGGTGCCGGAACCGATCTCGAGCACATCGCCATAAACCACACCGTGTCGCTCGAAGACCTTCTGCCAGTCCCGCGCGACTTTCTCGCGCCGCGCCTCGTCAATGTTGTGATGTGCGTCGTAGTCAATATTTTCAAGGTGCGTGAACAATGCCGGGTCTTTCAACAATTGCGGCACACCGCGGTCGATGCCGTACCGTGCATCACAGGCGGGACAGGCCAACTCATCGCCTGCCTGCTGCAAGGTTTCACTGCCACAGCGCGGGCAGCAGAGACGTTCAACATCGATGCGTACAGCAAGGGACATGCAGGCTCCCGTTCAGGGTTATTGGTATTTATCGTGCTTGGACCGGTTGTCGGGCCATATTACACCAGCCCACCAGCACCAGCAGGGCCAGCGGCTGCAAGCCGGTGGCCAGGCGCCAGGCGCCGTGCGCGGCGATGGCATCCGCCTGCGGGTAGGGCACCGGGAAGGCCAGTGGCAACAGCAACAGCGCCAAGACACACAACCCTTGCCACGACAGGCGGGCAGCCAGTATCACGGCGGGAATGACAGCCCAGCTGAGGTAATGGTCCCAGGTCAGCGGCCCGGCCAGCAACGCGCAGAGGATGGCCACGGCCAACCCCTCCGTCGGCGGCGCGCTGCGTCGATGGGCGAGCCACAGCAGGGCAGCAGCCACGAGAGCCGCGACGATTTTCCAGCTGCCGGTGCCAGTGGCAAACGACAACAGTTGCACATCCTCCGTCGCCAGCCGCGCCAGGAAAGCGCCCAGCGACTGGTTCTGCACGTGCAGCGGGCTGTCGCCGAGTGACGGCAGCACACCGGTGAAAAACTGCCACAGGTCGCGGCCGTGCTGCGAGACCAGCGACAACAGCAAGCCGGCGCCGATCACGAACGCAGCGCCCGCCAGCGCGCGCCAGCGGCGCTGCAACAGGCAATACAGCAGCAGCCAGCCCGGGCTGACCTTCAGCAGCACCGCGATGCCGATCGCCATTCCGCAGGCCAGCCAGCGTTCGCGCGCGGCCGCCAGCACGGCCGCCGCCAGCGCCAGCATCAGCCACGCATCGACCTGGCCGAGCTGCAGCGAGAACGGGAACGCGTGCCAGCTGAGCAGGCACACGGCGCCCGCCAGCCAGGCCTGGCGCCGCTGCGGCGACGGCACCGCTGACCCAGCCATGAAGATCGCCACCAGCATCGCGGCCAGCGCCAGCAGGCGATAGCACAACACGCTCGCCTCAAATGGCAGCAGCGTGAACGGCAAGTGGAGTATCGCGGTGGTCGGCAGGCCGATGAAGGAGGTGAAGCGGCCGGCAAACAGGCGCGACATGCCACTGTCGATCTGCGTCACCGCGAGTTGCTGCAACGCCGACCGGTCGTACAGCGACAAGCCCTCGCGCAGGCCCTGCGCCGCCGTCCAGTTGATCGAGAAATCCCAGGCGAACCCGTGGAAGGCTTTCAGGTAGAAACGTGCGCCGGCGAGCAACAAAAAAAACGCCAGCAACAGGCTGGCGCTTACTTTAGAAACGGGGTGATCCAGCCAGCCGGGGCGCTGCATCGCGGTGTCACGCGTCAGAGATGCTGCACGTCGTCGATTTCGTACTCGACATCGCCGCTCGGCGCCTTCACCACCACCACATCGCCGACTTCTTTGCCGATCAGCGCGCGCGCAATCGGCGAGGTGCAGGAAATCTTGCCGGCTGGCACATCGGCTTCATCCTCGCCGACAATCTGGTACGTGACTTTCTGGTCCGTCTCACAGTTCACGATGGTGACAGTGACACCAAAGATCACCTTGTCACCCGGCGGGATCGTGGTGATGTCGATGATCTGCGCATTCGACAGGCGGCCCTCGATATCCTGGATACGGCCTTCGAGGAAACCCATCTGTTCGCGCGCCGCATGGTACTCGGCATTTTCCTTCAGGTCGCCGTGGTCGCGCGCCTCGGCGATCGCCTGCGACACCAGTGGCTTTTCCTTTTTCAGCCTGTCGAGCTCGGCACGCAGTTTTTCCGCGCCTTGTACCGTCATTGGATACTTCGTCATGTCTTTGTCCTGCCCTGTCTATTGTGCCGCACGCACCTGCTCATGCAGGGTCTGCAAGCGGCGCACTACCGTATCACCTTTCATTGCCAGCGCCATAGACGACGCCTCGCCACCGGCCAGCGTGGTGTTGTAGTACACCTTGTGCTGCAGCGCGGAACGGCGGATGGTCGACGAGTCGGCAATGGCCTGCCGGCCTTCGGTGGTGTTGATGATCAGCTGGATCTTGCCGTTCTTGATCAGGTCGACGATATGCGGCCGGCCTTCCGTCACCTTGTTGACCACCTCGACTTCAAGGCCGGCGGCCTCGAGTTCGCGCGCGGTGCCGCGCGTGGCGATCAGCCTGAAGCCGTTCTCGCTCAGCCTTTTCGCCACTGACACGATGCCCTGCTTGTCCATCTCGCGCACGCTAAGGAACGCCATGCCACCGGCGCGCGGCATTTTCTCGCCGGCACCGAGTTGCGCCTTGCCGTAGGCTTCGGCGAACGTCTCGCCCACACCCATGACCTCGCCGGTCGATTTCATTTCCGGCCCGAGGATAGGGTCCACTGCCGGGAACTTGTTGAACGGGAACACCGCTTCCTTCACGCTGAAATTCTGCGGCACGATTTCCTGCGTGAACGCCTGCGCAGCCAGCGTGGTGCCCGCCATGCAGCGCGCCGCCACTTTCGCCAGCGACACGCCGATGCACTTGGACACGAACGGCACGGTGCGCGACGCGCGCGGGTTCACCTCGATGACGTAGATCGTGTTGTCCTGGTACGCCAGCTGCACGTTCATCAGGCCGACCACATTCAGTTCGCGCGCCATCTGCTTGACCATCTCGCGCATCGTGTCCTGCACATCGGCCGGCAACGAGTACGGCGGCAGCGAACAAGCCGAGTCACCGGAATGCACGCCGGCCTGCTCGATGTGTTGCATGATCGCGCCGATGACCACGTCCTTGCCGTCGGACACGGCATCGATATCGACCTCGATCGCGGCATTGAGGAAGTGGTCCAGCAATACCGGCGCGTCGTTCGATACCTGCACCGCATCGCGCATGTAGGTTTTCAGTTCGCTTTCCTTGTAGACGATTTCCATCGCGCGGCCACCGAGCACGTACGACGGTCGCACCACCAGCGGGTAGCCGATCTCGGTCGCTTTCGCCACGGCTTCCTCGGCGGAACGCACGGTCGCGTTGTGCGGCTGGGTGAGGCCGAGCTTCTGGATCATCTGCTGGAACAGTTCGCGGTCTTCGGCGCGGTCGATCGCTTCCGGCGTGGTACCGATGATCGGCACACCGGCGGCGGCGAGGGCGCGGGCGAGCTTCAGCGGCGTCTGGCCACCGAACTGCACGATGACGCCTTTCGGCTGCTCTTTCGCCACGATCTCCAGCACGTCTTCCAGTGTCACTGGCTCGAAGTACAAACGATCGGAGGTGTCGTAATCGGTCGATACGGTTTCCGGGTTGCAGTTGACCATGATGGTCTCGTAGCCGTCCTCGCGCATGGCGAGTGCTGCGTGCACACAGCAGTAGTCGAACTCGATGCCCTGGCCGATGCGGTTCGGGCCGCCACCGAGCACCATGATCTTGTCGCGTGACGACGGATTGGCCTCGCACTCCTCATCATAGGTGGAGTACATGTAGGCCGTGCTGGTCGAGAATTCCGCCGCACAGGTATCCACGCGCTTGTACACCGGGCGCACGTTCAGCGAGTGGCGCAACTCACGCACTTCTGCTTCCTGCACGTTCAACAGCGCAGCGAGGCGCGCATCGGAGAAGCCCTTGCGCTTCAGCGCGCGCAGGTAATCGGCATTCATGTCGTCCAGCGTGGCTTCCTGTACGGCTTTCTCGTAACGGATCAGTTCTTCCACCTGCACGAGGAACCAGCGGTCGATGCTGGTGATCGCGAACACATCATCCACGCTCATGCCGAGGCGGAAGGCATCGCCGACATACCACAGGCGCTCGGCACCCGGCACCTTCAGCTCGCGGCGCACGACATCAATGACTTCTTCCTCACCTTCTTCCAGCTTCGGGATTCGCGACTCGAAACCGGCCGAGCCGACTTCCAGCCCGCGCATCGCTTTCTGCAGCGATTCCTGGAAGTTGCGGCCGATGGCCATGACCTCACCCACCGATTTCATCTGGGTGGTGAGGCGCGCGTCGGCTGCCGGGAATTTCTCGAAGGTAAAGCGCGGCACTTTCGTCACGACGTAGTCGATCGAAGGCTCGAACGAAGCCGGCGTCTTGCCACCGGTGATCTCGTTCTGCAGTTCATCCAGCGTGTAGCCGACAGCCAGCTTGGCGGCGACTTTCGCGATCGGGAAACCGGTGGCTTTCGACGCGAGCGCGGACGAGCGCGATACGCGCGGGTTCATCTCGATGACGATCATGCGGCCGGTGTCGGGGTTCACGGCAAACTGCACGTTGGAGCCGCCCGTTTCCACGCCGATCTCGCGCAACACGGCCAGCGAGGCATTGCGCATGATCTGGTATTCGCGGTCGGTCAGCGTCTGCGCCGGCGCGACGGTGATCGAGTCGCCGGTATGCACGCCCATCGGGTCGAAGTTCTCGATCGAGCAGACGATGATGCAGTTGTCGTTGCGGTCGCGCACGACTTCCATCTCGTATTCTTTCCAGCCGAGCAGCGACTCGTCGATCAGCAGCTCGTTGGTCGGCGACAGGTCCAGCCCGCGCTCGCAGATCTCGACGAACTCCTCGCGGTTGTAGGCGATGCCGCCGCCGGAGCCGCCCATCGTGAACGACGGGCGGATGACCACCGGGAAGCCGAAACGGTCGAGGATCTGCAGCGCTTCCTCGAGCGAGTGCGCAATGCCGGAACGGGCGGTGTCGAGGCCGATCGCTTTCATCGCCTTGTCGAAGCGATCGCGGTCTTCGGCCTTGTCGATCGCGTCGGCGGTTGCGCCAATCATCTCGACGTTGAACTGTTTCAGCACGCCTTCGCGGGCGAGGTCCAGCGCACAGTTCAGCGCGGTCTGGCCGCCCATCGTCGGCAGCAGCGCATCCGGGCGCTCCTGTTCGATGATCTTCGCCACCGTGCGCCACTCGACCGGCTCGATGTAGGTGGCATCCGCCATCGCCGGGTCGGTCATGATGGTGGCCGGATTCGAGTTGACGAGGATGACGCGGTAACCCTCCTCGCGCAGCGCCTTGCAGGCCTGGGCACCGGAGTAGTCGAACTCGCAGGCCTGGCCGATGACGATCGGGCCGGCGCCGAGGATCAGGATGGACTTGATGTCGGTTCTCTTAGGCATTGCGCTTCTCCGCCATCATGGAAATAAAGCGATCGAACAGGTTCGCCGCGTCGTGCGGGCCGGGGCTGGCTTCCGGGTGGCCCTGGAAACTGAAGGCCGGCGTGTCGGTGCGGGCGATGCCCTGCAGGCTGCCGTCGAACAGCGATTTGTGGGTCGCACGCAGGGTGGCCGGCAGCGTGGCCTCGTCCACGGCAAAGCCGTGGTTCTGGCTGGTGATCATCACCTGCTTCGTGTCGAGGTCCTGCACCGGGTGGTTGGCACCGTGGTGGCCGAACTTCATCTTCAGGGTCTTCGCGCCTGAGGCCAGGGCCAGCAGCTGGTGGCCGAGGCAGATACCGAACACCGGCACCTTCGCCGCGAGGATCTCTTTA
>CALMIC010000219.1 GCA_937864065.1 uncultured Cellvibrionales bacterium
CGCGACCGGCTCATCGATCGCGGCGCGGCCGGCAATGTGCAGTATGCCCAGGCCAATGCCGAGTGCCTGCCGTTCCCCGACAATACTTTCGACTGCATCACCATCGCCTTCGGCCTGCGCAACGTCACCGACAAGGACAAGGCGCTGCGCTCGATGCTGCGCGTGCTGAAGCCGGGCGGCCGGTTGCTGGTGCTGGAATTTTCCAAGCCGGGCAACCCGCTGCTGGCAAAAGCGTATGACACCTATTCTTTCCATGCGATGCCGCTGATCGGCAAGGTCGTGACCAACGACGCCGACAGCTATCGCTACCTCGCCGAGTCTATCCGCATGCACCCGGACCAGCAGACGCTGAAAGCGATGATGGAAGAGGCCGGCTTTGCCGAGTGCGAGTTCTACAACATGACTGGCGGTATCGTCGCGCTGCACAAGGGTGTGAAACCCTGACGGTTTACAGGCAGGGTGATCAGTCAGATACTGGTACCCGTTCCTGACACAATAAAAACCACTGTATCCAAATGGATTTTTCTATGCCGATCCTGCGTTATGCCCTGCTGGCTCTCCTGGTGCTGCTGGGATCAATGCCCGTCCATGCCCAGATAGACAGTGACGGGGATGGCTACGAAGACGATTACGACGATTGCCCTTATGACGGTGACCAGGGCTATGGTGTGGATCCATGGGGTTGCCCGAATCCGGTTCCGGACAGCGATGGCGACGGTATCGATGATTACTACGACAGTTGCCCCTTCGAAGGTGACCAGGGCTACGGCATCGATAGCAGTGGCTGCCCGAATATCGACAGTGACAACGACGGTATTCTGGATGCGTATGACAGCTGCCCGTTCCAGGGTGATGAAGGCTATGGTGTCGACTGGCAGGGCTGCCCGTATCCCGGTGGCGGCTACTGGGACACCGATGGTGACGGCTACTACGACTATGACTACCCTTACGACAGCTGCCCGTATGATGGCGACCTCTACGGCTATGGCGTCGACAGCAGCGGCTGCCCGATCGTGCCGGATAGTGACGGCGACGGTTACTACGATCCCTATGACAGCTGCCCGTATGACGGTGACCAGGGTGCCGGGGTCGACAGCAATGGCTGTCCGCTCACGGATACCGATGGCGACGGCATGCCCGATAACTATGACATCTGCCTGAACGTGGGTGACCAGGGTCATGGCACCGACACGGCGGGCTGCCCGGTGCCGCCGCCGCTTGAGGGCAGTGGCTGGGCAGGCAACGCCTTGCGCGAAACGGTGACCCGCTAGCGCTTGCCGCCCGGCAGTCGGGCTGCGTGTAGAATGGCAGCCTGACCAGCCAGCACAGCCGAACCATGTCCACCCTCAAAGCCGGCCTGCTGATGGCGCTGGAAAGCGCCGTCAACAACAGCCTCGCCTATGACCCTGTGACGCAACAGGCGCTGACCGCGCTCGACGGCAAGGTGCTGCACATCGCCTGCACCCTGCCGGCGCAGTCGGTCTATGTGCTGTTCGTCGGCAGCCATGTCGAATTGTGGTCGCTGTTCGAGGGCGTGCCGGATGCCACGCTGTCCGGCACGGCGAGCGCCTTCCTGCAGTTGTGGCGTGCCAGGGCGCGCGCCACCGCGCTGAGCGACAGCGGCGTGCAACTGGCCGGTGACAGTGCCCTGCTGCAACAGTTGCAGGCGATCAGCAAGAATATCGATCTCGACTGGGAAGCCCTGCTGGCGGAATACACGGGCGACGTGATCGCCCACCAGCTCGGCCGCACGGCGCGCGGTGCCAGCTACTGGCTGCGCGGCGCCCGGCGCGAGGCCGAGCGGCTGATGAGCGAATTCCTGCAATTTGAAAGCCACAGCGTGCCGAGCCGGCATGAGGTGCAGGCTTTCTGCCGCGAGATCGATGCGTTGCAATTGCGCATGGACCGGCTGCAGGCCGGCATTGACCAGCTCATGAAGCAGCGGGGATCCTGAGATGGCCCTGCTGCGCCTGTTCGCGATCCTGCGTGCATTGACGTATTACCGCCTCGACAGCGAGTTGCTGGCCTTGCAGTTGCCGCTGGCCCTGCAGCTGGCCTTGCGCTGGTCGCCACTGCGCTGGTTGCCGCGTTGTGACGAACGGCTGCCGCGCGGTGAGCGCCTGCGGCTGATGCTGGAGCAACTCGGGCCGGTGTTCGTCAAGTTCGGCCAGCTGCTGTCGAC
>CALMIC010000220.1 GCA_937864065.1 uncultured Cellvibrionales bacterium
GTGTGCAGTCAGGCAGTGCGCGCATCCTGAAAGAGCATTTCAACCGGCCGACCGACACGGCACGGGTGCTGGAAGCGGCACAGGAAATCGTTGACCTGGGTCCTGAAGTGAAAGGCTTTTTCGACCTGATTAGCAAGGTGCCGTTCGAGACGGAAGATGACTTGCGCGCCACGTTCAATTTCATGCTGGCCCTGCCGAAGGAATTCCGCACGGTCGGCTTTGGCGAGATGACGAATTTCCCGACCTACGATTTCACCGAACAGGTGGAACGGGAGGGCGTGATTGCGAAGCAGCAGGCGCCGACTGAAGCCGATTATGATTACTACCACAAGCTTTACCTGTTGACGCGCGGGCCATTGCCAATGGAAGAAGTGCGCAAGATCGGCAATGACCCGAAATACCGCGCCGACCATCACCTGCTCGACCCGTTACTGCGCAACGAGGAATACATGTCGTTCACCGGGATCTCGTTCTAGCCCGGCTGCCTCTCGAGTACCACGAAGCTGTACGGGTGCGGGTTTTTCCCGCACGGTGCATGCGCTTCACGCGCTGTTTCTGACCACTGACCGGCCATTGGCGGAAAAAATGCGTCGCCATCGATGTCGGCGTCGATCTCGGTGATATAGGCGCGTTGCACCCGCGGCAGTGCCTCGGCATAGACTTGCGCGCCGCCGATCACCATGATTTCATCCGCCCCGCACGCGCTGGCGAAGCTGTCGGCCACCAGCAGGGCGGTTTCCAGGTCATTCACCACCGTCGCGCCGTCGGCGTAATAGTCGGGATTGCGAGTGATGACGATGTTGTCGCGCCCGGGCAATGGCTTGCCCAGCGATTCCCAGGTGTTGCGCCCCATGATCACCGGCTTGCCCATCGTCACGCGCCGGAAGTAGCGCAGGTCTTCCGGCAAATGCCATGGCATCGTGTTGTCGCGACCGATCACGCCATTGCGGGTGCGAGCGACGATGAGGGCGATGGTTTTCATCAGACGGCCACCGGTGCCGCGATATGCGGCTGTGCCTCATAGTCGACCAGTTCGAAATCCTCGTAGCGGAAACCGAAAATGTCTTTCACTGCCGGGTTGATGTTCATACGCGGCAGCTTGCCGGGTGTACGCTGCAGTTGCAGGTCCACCTGTTCAAGGTGGTTGCTGTACAGGTGGGCATCGCCAAAGGTGTGGATGAACTCGCCCGGCTCGAGGTCACAGACTTGCGCCACCATCATCGTCAGCAACGCATAGGAAGCAATGTTGAACGGTACGCCGAGGAATATGTCGGCACTGCGCTGGTACAGCTGGCACGACAGTTTGCCGTTCGCCACATAGAACTGGAACAGCGTGTGGCAGGGCGGGAGTGCCATCTGGTTCACTTCGGCGACATTCCACGCACTAACGATGAGCCGGCGCGAGTCAGGATTTTTCCTGATCATCCTGATTAGCTGGCTGATCTGGTCGATGGTGCCACCGCGGCCATCCGGCCATGAGCGCCACTGGTGGCCGTAAACGGGGCCGAGGTCGCCGTTGGCATCAGCCCACTCGTCCCAGATCTTCACGCCGTTGTCGTTGAGGTATTTTATGTTGGTGTCGCCAGCGAGAAACCACAGCAGCTCGTGAATGATCGATTTCACGTGCAGTTTCTTGGTGGTCAGCAGCGGGAAACCGTCGGCGAGGTCAAAACGCATCTGGTAGCCGAACACGCTGACGGTGCCGGTGCCAGTGCGGTCGGTTTTCACCACGCCGTTGCTGCGCACATGGCGCATCAGGTCGAGATACTGTTGCATTCAGTGGCTCTCCTTCGGGTGTTGGCGTATCGCCCAGGCGCAGATAGCCAGGCCGGCAATGGCCATCGGGATACACAGTTCCTGGCCGCGTGTCATCCAGCCCAGCCATTCATAGCCGATATGTGCATCGGGGTTGCGGAAGAATTCCACACTGAAACGGAAGATGGCATAGAAGACGAGGAACAGGCCTGACACCAGCCCGAGCGGGCGCGGCTTGCGCGAAAACCAGTACAGGATGGCGAACAGCAGCACGCCTTCCAGCGCGAACTGGTACAGCTGCGACGGGTGGCGCGGCAGCGCAAGCGGGTCGGCCGGGAACACCATGGCCCACGGCACATCGGTGACGCGTCCCCACAGTTCCTGGTTGATGAAATTGCCCAGCCGGCCGAGACCGAGGCCGATCGGGGTCAGGGGCGCGACCAGATCCATCACCGCGAAGAACGGCTGTCGGATCTTGCGGGCATACAGTCCCAAGGCCAGCAGCACACCGATCAGGCCACCATGGAAAGACATGCCGCCCTCGGTGATGCGGAACAGGATCAGCGGGTTATGCAGGAAGGCGCCGAACTGGTAAAACAGGATGTAACCGATCCTGCCGCCGAGGATCACGCCCATCGCACCGTAGAACACCAGGTCTTCCACCTCCTGCCGGTTGCGGGTCGGCGCCAGCCCGGCCTCGGTGCGCCGCAGCGCCAGCCAGCCCGTGGCGAGGAAGCCGAGCAGGTACATCACGCCGTACCAGCGCACGGCCAGCGGGCCGACACTGAAAATGACCGGGTCGATTTGGGGGTAGGCGAGCATGAAATCGTCGGCAACCGTGGATAATGGGCTGGTGGGCAAGTTTACCCTGTAGGGAGTGGAATATGGGTGCGCAGATGCTGTCAGGTTGGCAACCGGGTTGGCTGGAATCGGTGCTGGTGGCTGTCGTGTTGCAGCTGGTGTTGCTGCGCTGTAGCCCGGAGGGGCGGCATTTCCTGCGCCAGCACCTGGTACTGGCATTGCTGGCGCTGGTGGCCGCCTTGCTGGGCTGGTGGCTGCCGCTGCTCAAACTGCAACGGGCGGCCGGTATCCTCGACAACGTGGCGGTGCTGGTTACCGGGCTGTTGTTGATAAGGCTCGCCGGTTTCACGCTGTTCCGTGTGCTGCTGCCGATGGTGAAAGTGGTGCCGCCGCGCATTGTCGAAGACATCCTGCTGGTACTGGCCTATATCGGCTGGGGCATGTTGCGCCTGCGTTATGCCGGTGTTGATCTCGGCAGCCTGGTGCCCACGTCGGCGGTCATCACTGGGATCGTGGCGTTGTCGATGCAAGTGACGCTCGGCAATATCCTCGGCGGTATTGCGCTGCAGCTGGACAACTCGGTGCG
>CALMIC010000221.1 GCA_937864065.1 uncultured Cellvibrionales bacterium
GCAGGTCGCCCCTACGGATTCCGTGCAATTCCCGCAATCAATCCGCACAATTTTTCCAGCGCCCCGCGATTGCTGTCGGCCACCGCCCGGGCGCGCTCCCCGAATGCCTTGCGTTCGGCGGGATCGGCGAGCCAGCGCTGCACGGTGTCGGCGATCGACGCCGCGTCGCCGGCAATCACCAGCGCGTTGTTGTCGCGCAGCAGGCTTTCCACTTCCGCGAAATTGAACAGGTGCGGGCCGCTCATGACCGGGCAGCCCCATGCGGCAGGTTCAATCAGGTTGTGGCCGCCGACCGGCACCAGGCTGCCGCCGACAAAAGCCATATCGGCTGCGCCGTAGAACGCCAGCAACTCGCCCATGGTGTCGCCCACGATGATATCGGTACTGGCATCGGGCACTGCGCCACTGCTGTGGCGCAACACACGCCAGCCGGCTTGCGTGCATTGTTGTGCAATAGTATTGAAGCGTTCCGGATGGCGCGGTACCAGTACCAGCAGCAGGTCGGCATATTGTTTTTTCAGTGCTGCAAATGCCTGCAGGATGATGTCGTCTTCACCCGGATGGGTGCTCGCCACCAACCACACCGCGCGCGTGCCATTGGCTGACCATTGCGCGCGCAACACCGCCGCTTTGTTGTGCACGGTGTTGTCGAGGTCGAGATCAAACTTGATCGAGCCGGTCACCGCCAGCCGGTCTGGCGGCAAGCCGAGTTGCACGAAGCGTTCGCCATCGGCCTGTTGTTGCGCAGCGACCAGGCTGGCATCCGCGAGCATCGCCCGGGTCAGCGGCGCGAGCCTGGCGTAGCCGCGCGCCGACCTCGCCGACAGCCGTGCGTTGGCCACGATGGTCGGGATCTTGCGCGCCCGGCAGGCGGCCAGCATGTTCGGCCACAGTTCCGTTTCCATGATGATCGCCAGCGTGGGTTGTGTGCGGCGCAGGAAGGCGCCGAGTAGCCAGGGCAGGTCATAGGGCGCATAGACGTGGAAGACGCTGTCACCAAAACTGGCGCGCACCCGGTCGGAACCGGTGGGCGTGGTCGTGGTGATGACCCATTGCCAGTCGGGATGCTCGCGCTGCAGGCGTTTGACCAGCGGTACGGCGGCCAGGGTCTCGCCGACGGAGACGGCATGCAGCCAGGCCACCGGGCGCTGCCGGTCAACAGCGGGCGTGGGAAACAGCCCGAAACGCTCGGCCCAGCGCTGGCGATAGGCGGGTGCCAGCCGGGAACGCCACAGCAGCCGCAACAGGATGGCTGGCAGCAACAGGAGGTAGGCAAGGCTATAGAGCAGGCGCGGCATGGGCGGGATTATAATGCCTGTCCCACCCGGCCATACGGTGACACCCTTGCAGACCATTCGGGTCGATATCGCCATCATCGGCGGCGGCATTGCCGGCCTCTGGCTGCTCAACCGTGTGCGCAGCGCCGGCTACAGCGCGGTATTGCTGGAGCAGCAGGCGCTGGGCAGCGGCCAGACCGTCGCCTCGCAAGGCATGATCCATGGCGGGGTCAAGTACACGCTCGGCGGTGCCCTGTCGGGCGCTTCCGAAGCCATTGCCGACATGCCCGCCCACTGGCGGCGCTGCATGGCTGGCGAAGGGGATGTCGACCTGCGCGGCACGCAGGTGCTCAGCGACCACTTCTACATGTGGTCGTCGGCCGGCGTGGTCTCGAAAGCCACGGCGTTCCTGGCCAGCAAGGCCTTGCGCGGCCGCGTCGATGCCCTGAAAAAAACCGACTACCCGCCAGTGTTCCGCGACCCGGCGTTCAAGGGCTCGCTGTACAAGCTGGTCGACATGGTCATCGACACGCCATCGTTGCTGGACACCTTGCGCCGGCCACATGCCGACCGCATCCTCGCGATTGACTGGGCCACGGCGCGCCTGCAGCAAACCGCCACCGGCGCCATTATCGAGCTCGGGGCGGGCGATGAACGCTACTGTCTTGAAAGCCAGCTGTGTGTGCTGTCTGCCGGCAAGGGCAATGGCGAGCTGTTGCGCCAGCTCGGCGTGCAGAAACCGGCCATGCAGTTGCGCCCGCTGCAGCAGCTGATGGTGCGCCATCGCCACCTGCATGCGCTGTATGCCCACTGTGTCGGCAGTGACAGCAAGCCGCGCCTGACAATCTCGTCGCACCGCGATGGCGACCGCATGGTGTGGTACCTCGGCGGCCAGCTGGCGGAAGACGGCGTGCATTGCAGCGCGGGTGAACTGATCCGCCGTGGCCGGCAGGAACTGGAAGCGCTGTTCCCGTGGCTGGACTGGCGCGATGCCGAATGGGCAACACTGCCTGTCGAGCGCGCCGAACCGGCGCAGCCCGGCCTGCTGCGGCCGGACAACGCCTGGCTGTCGCCCTGCGACGGCCTGCCGCGCTGCGTCGTGGCCTGGCCGACCAAACTGACGCTGGTGCCGAACCTCGGCAACTTGCTGGTCGACTATCTCGCGCAGCAAGCGATCCGGCCTGCACACGATGATGCGCTCCCGGCAGCACTGCCGCGCCTGTCCGCGATCGCGCCGGCGCCGTGGCAAGCGGCCACCTGGGAGACGGCATGACGATGTTTTACCGGCCATTGGGTAATACCGGCCTGCAGGTCAGCGCGCTCGGGCTGGGCACGGTCAAGTTCGGTCGCAACGAAGGTGTCAAATACCCGGAGGCCTTCCGCATCCCCGATGATCGCGAAGCGCGCGCGCTGCTCGATCTCGCCCGCGACCTTGGTATCAACCTGCTCGACACGGCGCCGGCGTACGGCACGAGCGAGGAGCGCCTCGGCCGGTTGCTGCAGGATGACCGCAAGCAGTGGCTGCTGTGCAGCAAGGTCGGCGAGGAGTTTGTCGACGGCCAGTCGAGTTTCGATTTCTCGGCAGAACATACACGTCGCAGTGTCGAACGCAGCTTGCGCCGTTTGCGGACCGACTACATCGACATGGTGCTGGTGCATTCCGACGGCAATGACCTCGACATCATCCGCCACACGGCCGCGCTGGAAACGCTGGCAGACCTGAAAAAGCGCGGCTGGATCCGCGCCTACGGCATGTCGACCAAGACCGTCGAGGGCGGGTTGCTGGCCGCGGCGCAGTCCGATGTCGTCATGGTCACCTACAACCTCAACGAGCGGGCCGATGCCGTCGTGCTGGACTACTGCCGCGACCACGGTAAGGGTGCGCTGGTCAAGAAAGCTTTCGCCAGTGGCCACCTGTGCGGCGCCGATGCCGTGGCTGAAGCCCTGGCGATGATCTTTGCCCACCCGGGCGCGAGTGCAGCCATCGTCGGTACCATCAATCCGGCGCACTTGCGCGACAATGTCGCCTGCTTGCCCCGGCCCTGAGCCGGGCCAGGGCGCGCTTTGAGTGTGGGGGCAAATCCCCTAGACTAGCCGCCGTCATTACCTATCCGCCCGTACCGTTCTGGAGGCCAGCATGGCAGAAGCAATCAAGTGGGATCACACCGTCGACGTCATCGTGGTCGGCTCGGGCGGCGGCGCCATGGTCGCGGCTATCCGCGCTAAGGACAACGGTGCCGACACGCTGATGCTCGAGAAGACTGACAAGTATGGCGGCAACACCGCGATGAGCGGCGGCGTGATCTGGGTGCCAAACAGCCACCTGATGGCCGCCAAGGGCCTGAAAGACAGTGCCGAGAAAGGTTTCAACTACCTCAAGCACCTGATCGGCGATGCCGTGCCCGACGCGCGCATCCGCGCCTATGTCGAGAAAGCCCCGGAAATGCTGAAGTGGTTGCATGAAAAAACAGCCATGCGGTTCGAATCGCTCGAGCTCTATCCCGATTACTACCCCGGCGCCCCCGGTTACATGGAAGGCGGCCGTAGCCACGACCCGAAAGCGTTCAATGCAGCCGCGCTGGGTGCTGAATTCGAGAACCTGCGCGGCCAGCACCCGCAGACGCTGATCTGGAACATCTTCACGATGGAGACGATGGAGTTCCGCGCCGTGTTCAAGAAGGAACCGGGCTGGATGATGGTGTTCGCCCGCGTGTTCTTCCAGTGGCTGTTCGACATCGGCTATCGCCTCAAATTCAAGAAACGCAGCCGGCGCCTGACGCTCGGCAATTCCGTGTCCGGTTCGCTGCGCAAGTCGATGCTCGACCGCAACAT
>CALMIC010000222.1 GCA_937864065.1 uncultured Cellvibrionales bacterium
TTGCTGTCGATCAGGCCGTCCTGGCCGTGTGTGGTGAATGGATCGAGTGCGACATCGGTGATCACACCCAGTTCCGGCACGGCATTTTTCACAGCCTTCACGGCGCGTTGTGCCAGACCATCCGGGTTCCATGCTTCACGCGCATCCAGTGATTTGGCACTGGCGGGTGTCACAGGGAACAGCGCAATGGCAGGAGTGCCGAGCTTGTGCAGCAGTTTCGCTTCTTTCACCAGCAGGTCGATCGACAGCCGTTCGATGCCGGGCATGGAGGCAATCGGCTCGCGCTGGTTCTTGCCTTCCAGCACGAACATCGGATAGATGAGGTCTTTTGCGGACAAGCTGCTTTCCCGCACCAGGTCGCGCGCAAAGGCGGTGGCGCGCAGGCGGCGCAGTCTGGTGTGCGGGAACGGTGCGCGGGACGAATTGAAAGGCATCGGGTGTAACCTCGCTTGGCGCGATCAATCGCGCCCCTACAGTGTGGCAAAAACGTGTTTGGCAGCAGTAATGGTCGCAGCAATATCGGCTTCATTGTGTGCACTGGACAGGAACGCTGCTTCGTAACTGGCCGGAGCCAGGTAGACACCATGCTCAAGCATGCCGTGGAAGAAACGGTTGAAGCGCGCGGTATCGCAGGCCATCACCTGCTGGTAATTGGTCACGGTTTTTTCGTCAGTGAAGAACAAGCCCCACATACTGCCGATATGGTTGCTGGTCATCGGGATGCCCGCGTTGTCGGCGGCGGCACGCAAGCCTCGCACCAGTGAATCGGTTTTGGCAAACAGCGGCTCGTAGAAGCCTGGCTGCGCAATGATGTCGAGTGTGGCGAGGCCGGCCGCCATCGCCACCGGGTTGCCGGACAGCGTACCGGCCTGGTACACGGGCCCCAGCGGCGCGATCTTTTCCATGATGGCGCGCTTGCCGCCGAAAGCACCGACCGGCATGCCGCCGCCGATCACCTTGCCGAGGCAGGTCAGGTCGGCCTCGATGCCGTAGTAGCCTTGCGCGCCCTGCAGGCCGAGGCGGAAGCCGGTCATCACCTCGTCGATAATGAACACGCTGCCGTAGCGCGTGCATTGTTCGCGGATGGTTTCCAGGAAACCGGGCACTGGCGGGATGCAGTTCATGTTGCCGGCTACCGGTTCGACAATCACGCAGGCGACCTGTTCGCCGAATCTGGCGAACGCGTCACGCACGCCATCGGCGTCGTTGTAGGTGAGCGTCAATGTGTGGTCGGCCAGTGCCGCCGGCACGCCGGGTGAGCTGGGCACGCCGAGCGTGAGTGCGCCGCTGCCGGCCTTCACCAGCAGGGAATCGGAATGGCCGTGGTAGCAGCCTTCAAACTTGATGATCTTGTCGCGGCCGGTGTGGCCGCGCGCGAGGCGGATCGCACTCATCGTCGCTTCGGTACCCGAGCTGACCATGCGCACCAGATCCATGTTCGGCATGATCGCGCACAGTTTTTCCGCCAACGTGATCTCGATTTCGGTCGGCGCGCCGAAGCTGAGGCCCTGCTGCATTTTTTGCTGCACGGCGGCGAGCACGGCCGGGTGGGCGTGGCCGGCGATCATCGGTCCCCAGCTCAGCACATAATCGATGTAGCGCCTGCCATCGGCATCCCACAGGTAAGCGCCCTGCGCTTTCTCGACAAATACCGGCGTGCCGCCGACAGCGCGGAAGGCGCGCACCGGCGAGTTGACGCCGCCGGGTATGACCCTGGCGGCCTGGGCAAACAGCTGTTCGGAGCGGCTCATGAACGGGTTCCAGTGAAGAGGTCGGTGTAGGTGCGGGCGCGGGCAGTGATATCGGGCGCGGCAAACAGGTCGCCGGCCACGGCCAGCATGTCGGCACCGGCTGCCAGCGCGATGGGCGCATTATCCAGCGTAATACCCCCTATCGCTACCACGGGGATAGCCAGTGCCCGGTGCGCAGCCGTGAGGATATCCAGTGGCGCGGGTGGCGCGACGGGCTTGGTGCCAGACGGGAAGAATCGGCCGAAGGCGACATAGCTGGCCCCGCCTTGCACGGCAACCTGTGCCAGCGCCAGCGAGTCGTGGCAGGTGATGCCGATGATTGCCGCTGGGCCGAGCAGGGCGCGGGCCTCGGCCAGCGGCATGTCATCCTGGCCGAGGTGTACCCCGTCGGCACCAATCGCTTGCGCCAGTACCGGGTCGTCGTTGACCAGCAGCTGCGCACCGTGGTGATGGCACAGTGCCACGAGCGCCCCGGCCTCCTCGCGCCGGCGTGCGGCATCAGGCTGCTTGCTGCGGTATTGCACGAGCCGGCAACCACCGGCCAGGGCCGCTGCAACGGCCGGCAGCAGTCTTCCCGCCAGCAGGGTGTCGTCGGTGATGGCATAGAGGCCGCGCAATGCTGGCATGGGGTTGGGCTTCCTCGAACGGGCTATAATCGCCGCCTTGTTACAGCTGGCCATTATCATGAAAAAAACCGATTCAGCCCATCCGGAAAGTAACCTGCAGGACTACTTGCGCCTGTTGCGTTACCTGAAGCCGGTGCTGCCGCTGTTTGCGATCAGCGGCCTGGGTTTCATTGCTTTCGGTTTCCTGCAGCCGCTGCTGCCGGAATTGCTGAAGCATATCGTCACCGCGATCGAGCAGAAGGATGTCGAGGCCCGCTGGACCTTGCCGTGGATGGCGGTCGGCATCTTTGCCGTGCAGGGTGTGGCATCGTTCATCGGCAACTATTTCATGGCGCGGGTATCCGGCACCATCGTGCGCACGTTGCAGAAGGAAGTGTTCGACAAGCTTACCGTGCTGCCGGCGAGCTATTTCGATACGACCCCGACCGGGCAGAGCATTGCCCGCATCACCAGCAGTGTCGGGATGGTGACGGCAGCCATTACCAACTCGATCGTCGTGGTGATCCGCGAAGGCACGATCGTCATCGGCATGCTCGCTTATGTCTTCTACCAGAACTGGCAGCTGTCGCTGGCCTTTGTCGCGATTGCGCCTGCGATCGGCCTGCTAGTGCGTTATGTGGGCAAGCGTTTCCACAAGATCAGCCACAAGATGCAGGATGTGGCCGGCGATACGCTGCAAGTCGCCAGTGAAATGATCCGCGGCTACCGCGTCATGCGCAGCTTTGGTGGCGAAGCTTACGAAAAACAGCGTTTTGCCGACGCCTGTGCCCGCAGCTTTGTCTTGCACATGAAAATGCAGAAGATCGCCGCGCTGAACACGCCAACGATGCAGTTGATCGTGTCATTCGCCATCGCGGCGATCCTGTTTATGGTGCTGAGCCCGGCGATGCTGGCGCAGTACAGCACGGCCGATCTGGTGGCCTACATCACCGCCGTGGCGATGCTGCCAAAGCCGATCCGCCAGCTCAGTGAAACCAACGGTGCGATCCAGAAAGGTATTGCCGGCGCGCAGAAGATTTTCGAGATCCTCGATATGCAGGCGGAAAATGATACCGGCACGCTGACCTGCGACCGGGCCGCCGGTGTTGTGTCGGTGCGCCAGCTAGCGTTCCGCTACCCGAACACCACCGATACCGTGCTGCATGACATCGACGTCGAGATTCCTGCCGGCAAAACGGTGGCGCTGGTGGGCCGTTCCGGCAGTGGCAAGTCGACGCTGGCGAGCCTGCTGCCGCGCTTCTACGACTATGATACCGGCGAGATCCTGCTCGATGGTGTGCCGGTCAAGGATTACACGCTGGCCAGCCTGCGCCGGCAGATGGCGCTGGTGACGCAGCATGTCGTGCTGTTCAATGATACCGTGGCCAACAACATCGCTTATGGCGACCTCGCCGGTGCGCCGCGTGAGCAGATCCTCGCAGCGGCGGAAGCAGCCAATGCGATGGAGTTTATCGACAAGCTGCCACAGGGCCTCGATACGGTGATCGGCGAGAATGGCCTGCAGTTGTCGGGCGGCCAGCGCCAGCGCCTCGCCATTGCCCGTGCGCTGCTGAGGGATGCGCCGGTGCTGATCCTCGACGAGGCCACATCAGCATTGGATAACGAGTCCGAAGCGAAGATCCAGCAAGCGCTGGAGCGGGTGATGGAAAACCGCACCACGATCGTCATTGCGCATCGCCTGTCCACCATCGAGAATGCCGACCTGATCCTGGTGATGGACAAGGGCCGTATCGTCGAGCGCGGCACGCACGGCGAATTGCTGGCGCTGGACGGGCATTACGCCCGCCTGCACCGTTCAGGGTTTGACGAGATCGGCTGAAGCGGGGTCGCTGGCCGCACTCATGGCGCCAGGTTGGTGTTCTCGGTGCCGCCGTCCACCTGCAGGTCCTTGCCGGTGACCCAGCGCGCTGCCGGTGAGGCGAGGTAGAGCGCAGCCATGGCGATATCCTGCGGCATGCCCAGCTGTTGCAGTGGCGTGAGTTTGCGCATCTTCTCGCGGTTTTCCTCATCGATAAATGTTTGCAACGCTTCGGTCATGATCGAGCCGGGGCTGATCACATTGACGCGCACATCGGGCGCGAGTTCGGCGGCCATCATCTTCGTCATGTGGATCAGCGCGGCTTTCACCGTGCCATAGGACGTGAACAGCGGCTGCACGAGGCGCCCTGCCGCTGAAGCGATATTGATGATGTTGCCCTTGCTCTGGCGCAGGTGGGGCAGGGCGTACTGCGAGAGCAGGAAGGCGCTGGTGACATTGAAATCCAGCGCGCGGCGGAAAGAGTTGGCGCTGATTTTCTCCATCGGTTTCGGCATCGTGCCGCCGGCGTTGTTGACGAGGATGTCGATGCGGCCGAAGTGCTGCACGGTGGTGTCGACCAGTTGTTGCAGCTGCTCATCGACCAGCACATCGCAGTTGACGCCCAAGGCATTCACGCCGAACGTCCTGGCTTGTGCCACCACGGCGTCGAGGTCGGCCTGTGTCCTGGCGGCAAACACCACGTTTGCACCGGCCTCGGCAAAGGCGAGGCCGATGGCCTTGCCGATGCCCTTGCCGCCACCGGTGACGATGGCGACCTTGCCCTTGAGCGAGAACTGGTCGGCGAGCATGGCTTACAGCACCATCTCGGCGAACTGGCGGATGCGATGCATGTCCTGGTTCGGGTCGTCGGTGCGGCTGATCATGATCGTGGTGACCGGTGATTTCTTCCAGTCGGCGATGCGCTCCTTGATACGGTCGATCGGGCCGGACAGCGAGATCTCGTCCGCCAGGGCATCCGGCACGGCCTCGAAGGCACCCATGTGGTCGCCGGCGAGGTATTTGTCCTGCACTTCCTGCACGTCGAAGCCCATGCGCTCCATCAGGTTCTTGTGGAAGTTCTCGTCTTTCGCACCCATGCCGCCCACGTACAGCGCCAGCATCATCTTGGTCGGGAACAGCGCGTCTTTCAGGTTGTCATTGACGTTGACCTGCACCATCGCCGCGATCTCGAAATTGTCCGGCTTGTTCTTCAGTGACTCGTCGAAGATGTTCATGCGGTAAGGCGATACGAAGATCGGGAACCAGCCGTCAGCGATCTGGGTGGCCAGCTCGATGTTTTTCGGGCCCTCGGCACCCATGAAGACCGGGATATGCTGGCGCAGCGGGTGGGTGATCGACTTCAGCGGCTTGCCGAGGCCCATGCTGTTGGGGCCGTGGTAGGGCAGCTGGTACTGGTTGCCCTGGAACTCGAGCGGCTGTTCGCGGCGGGTCACCTGGCGGAAGATGTTCATCCACTCCTTGGTGCGCTCCAGCGGCTTCTTGAAGCCCTGGCCGTACCAGCCTTCCACCACCTGCGGGCCGGACACGCCGATGCCGAGCTGGAAGCGGCCGCCGGACAGGTGGTCCATGGTCATGGCGGTCATCGCGGCGCAGGTCGGGGTGCGGGCAGAAATCTGCATGACCGAGGTGCCGAGCTTGATCTTGCTGGTGTGCGAGCCGAGCCAGGCCAGTGGTGATACGCAATCCGAGCCGTAGGCTTCGGCCGTCCAGATCGAATCGTAGCCGAGGCGCTCGGCCTCCTTGGCGATGTCGATGCCGGGGTAGGGGTTGCGGTTCCAGTAGCCGAGATGCAGGCCGAGTTTCATGAGTGTCACCTTTGGGTAGTTGAAAATACTGGCGGCGATTTCAGCACGCTGCCGCAGGCTTGGCAAATCGGGATTTGCCCCTGTCACTTGCGGCAAGACGAAAGCGGTGCCCGCTACCTAAGACAATCGGGCGATTGTGCTGCGGGTGCCCAGCCCATAGCGTTATCATCATTACAAACATAACCATCAGTGCCACCCGGTATGCCGGGTCGGCAGTCGGGAGTCTTTCTGGTCATGGGCAAATCTTTCCTGCAACGGTTCGAGACCGGCTTTGCCGAGGCACGCCTGCGCATCGAGCACGGCTTCGGGCGCTGGGGTTACTGGGTCTATGACCATCCCTGGGTGGTGCTGCTGTCCTGCCTGCTGCTGCTGGGTGGCCTCATCGCCCAGATCCCTCAGCTCAAGGTGGACACCTCTACCGAGGGCTTCCTGCACGAGCAGGACCCGATCCGCCAGGTCTACAACCGCTTCCGTTTCCAGTTCGGGCGCGACGAACGCATCCTGGTCGTGGTCGACAGTGGCGACACGATCTTCAGCAAGCCCTTCCTCGAAAAACTGCAGCAGCTGCACCATGACCTCGAGGAGAAGGTGCCGAAAGTGCAGGATGTGAAGAGCCTGGCCAATGCGCGCCTCACCCGCGGGGAAAATGACGAACTCATCGTGCGCGATTTCCTGGAAGAGTGGGGGCATGACGAAGCGGCATTGGCGACGTTGAAGCAGCAGGCGCTCGGCAACGAGCTGTACATCAACCAGTTCCTCTCGGCCGATGGCCGCTATGCCATCCTGATGATGGAGAATGATGCCTATAGCTCCGTCGGCAAGGAGGAGACCGATACCGATGCGGCGTTGGCCGGTTTCGGCGATGAGCCGGTCAAGGCGTACACACCGGAACACCACCCGCCATTCCTGACGGGCGAGGAAAATACCGAGATCGTGCTGGCCGTCGAGAAAGTGATTGCCGATTACGATGCACCCGGTTTCCAGACCCGTATCGCCGGCACGCCGTTCATGGTCGATCGCCTGACGCGCATCCTGCTGCAGGACATGACGAAGTTCACCGGCCTGTCGATGCTGATCGTGGCCGCCATCCTGTTCCTGATTTTCCGCCGTATCGTGATGGTGATCATTCCCTTGCTGGTGTCGATGCTGGCGATGTTCAGCACAATGGGTTTCATGGCGATGGTCAATATCCCGCTGACCACCGCGGCGCAGATCATGCCCTCGTTCCTGCTGACGGTGGGGGTCGCCAATGTGGTGCACGTGTTTGTCATTTTCTCCCAGCGCAGCAAGGCGGGTGATGGCAAGCGGGATGCGCTTGGCCATGCGCTGGGGCATTCGGGTCTGGCGATTGCGATGACCTCGTTCACCACCATTGCCGGCCTGGTATCGTTCTTCGGCTCGGACGTGAAGCCGGTATCCGATTTCGGCATCATCACGCCGCTCGGTGTGTTCAATGCACTGGTGTGTGCCCTGGTCTTGTTGCCGGCCTTGATTGCCGTGTTGCCGATCCGCAATACCGGTGTGGAAGACCATACCGATGCGATCAGCCAGCGTTTCCTCTCTTTCTGCGCCGACCTGACCACCAAGCATCCCTGGAAGATGGTCATCCTCTGGATGAGCATGGTGCTGGTAGCATTGTTTTTTGCGGTGCAGATGCGCTTTTCCCACAACCCGGTTACCTGGTTCCCGAAACAGGACCCGTTCCGCATCGTCACCGAACTGATCAACAGCGAACTCGGTGGCGGCATGTTTATCGAGGTGGTGATCGATACGGGCAAGGAAGACGGTCTGAAAGATCCAGAGCTGCTCAAGCGCATGGACCGTGTGCGGGAGTTTGCCCTCAACATGGAGGGCGACCTGAAGGTGGAGAAGGTCATTTCCATGGTCGACATCGTCAAGGAAATCAACCAGGCGCTGCACAACAACGACCCGGCTTACTACCGTATTCCCGATGACCGCGCCCTGGTAGCGCAGGAATTGCTGCTGTTCGAGAACAGTGGCTCTGATGATCTCGAGGAGCTGGTGGATGGCAATTTCAGCAAGGCGCGCATGACGATGAAGTTGAAGTTTGTCGATGCGGTTCATTACCTGCCGTTCTCGCAAAAGCTTTACCCGAAGATCGAGGAGATCATCGGTGACAAGGCCGAGGTCCGCGTGACCGGCCTGATGGCGATGATGGGCAAGACGGTGAACGACTTGCTCTACAGCATGGGCATGAGCTATATCACCTCGACGTTCTCGATCACTGCGATGATGATCCTGTTTGTCGGCAGTTTCCGTATCGGCCTGCTAAGCATGGTGCCGAATATATCTCCGATCATCATCACGCTGGGCATCATGGTGGTGGCGGGCTTCCCGCTCGATGCCTTCACGCTACTGATCGGCTCGATCGGTCTCGGCCTCGCGGTGGATGACACCACGCATTTCATGAACAGCTTCCAGCGCTATTTCTACCAGACACAGGATCCGGAACTGGCTGTGCGCAAGACGATGGCCACGGCTGGCGAGGCGATGTTCTTTACCTGCGCGATACTCAGCAGCGCCTTCTTTGTGTACGCGTTCGCGACGATGGTCAACCTGCGCAACTTCGGTTTGCTGACCGGTATGTGTATCCTGATTGCCGCATCCGCCGACGCGTTCCTGAACCCTTCATTGATGTACCTGTATGGCAGGCACAAGCTGAAAACGGCCCGCAAGGGCGAGAAACAGGCATTTACCTGAGGAGAGACAGCATGAAAAGAGCATTCATCAACATGGCCGGCGCAGCGGGGCTGCTGCTGGCGACTGCTGCGTCTGCTGAAGGGCTGTCCGCCCGCGACATCATGCAGAAAGTGTATGACCGCGACGATGGCAACCACGCGATCATGGATATGGAAATGGTGTTGATCGACAAACAGGGTGAGCAGCGCCAGCGCACGGTCAAATCCTTCCGCCGCGATGCCGGTGCCAATGGCAAGGATACCGAGACCATCCTGTTTTTCCTCTCGCCGGCGGATGTGAAGGACACAGCTTTCCTGACCTACGACTACGATGACGTCAGCAAGGATGATGACCAGTGGCTGTACTTGCCGGCGCTGAAGAAAACCAAGCGCATTGCCAGTTCGGACAAGAGCTCCAGTTTCATGGGCACCGATTTCACCTATGCCGACATGACCAAACGCAATATTGCCAACTATGACTACAAGCTGCTGAAGGAAGAGGACGTGGGCGGTCACAAGGTGTGGGTCATCGAGGCGGTGCCGACCAATCCCAAGGAAAAGGAAGAAACGGGATATACCAAGTCAGTGACCTTTGTGCGGCAGGACAATTTCGTGCCGGTGCGTGGCGTCAGCTGGCTGGAAAAGGGTGAGCGGCTGAAGTACATGGAGGTGAAAAAACTGGAGCAGGTTGACGGCATCTGGGTCAGCACCGAAGTGGTGATGACGACGAAGAAGGACAAGGAAATCCTGCACCAGACGGTGATGACGTCGCGCAATGTGCAGTTCAACCAGCCGCAGCCGGATGACACTTTCACCACCCGCCGGCTGGAACAGGGCCTGTAAGCGTGCGCCGCTGGCTGGCCGCTGCGCTGCTCGGTGCGGGCAGCCTGGCTGCGTCCGCGCAATCGCTCGATGAGGCACTGGAGGGCTTCGGTGAAACGCCGGCTGTCACGCTGGCCAACCCTGCAACACCCGCTGCCGAAGATCCGGCTGGCGAATTGAGCGGTAGCCTGGCGCTGTCGGCGAGCTACAACTACCGCGACCATGTTTCTGCCAATGGCACCGACTGGCAGGGCCTCTCCAAGCTGCGCACGCGCCTGAACCTGCAGTACGAGCAGCCCCTGGCGGAGCAGTGGCAGTTCCGCGTGGCTGGCTACGGTTTTTACGATGCGGCCTACAGCTTGCGTGAGCGTGACGAATACAGTGCTGATGTACTGGATGCCTACGAGCACGAAGCCGAATGGCAGGAAGTCTGGCTGCGTGGCAAGTTGCGCGATGACGTCGACTTGAAGGTCGGTCGCCAGGTGGTCAACTGGGGTCGCGCCGACAGCCTGCGCGTACTCGATGTCTTGAACCCGCTCGACAATCGCGAGCCGGGACTGACGGATATCGAGGATATCCGCTTGCCGGTCACGATGCTGAAAACCGACTGGTTTTTTGCGCAGCGCTGGCAGGCTTCCTTCATGGCGATGCCCGAGATGCGCTTCAGCAGGAACCCGCCCTATGGCAGCGACTTTGCCGTGCCGTTGTCACTGGCACCCACCGGCAACATTGCCTTGCGGCTGGACGAAGATGAGCCCGAGCATGTGGCTGATACGGCATTTGCGGCTGCCATCACCGGGACTTTTTCCGGCTGGGACATTTCCTTCCATGCGGCAGACCTCTGGCGTGACACGCCTTACTTGCGGGTAAACGGGCCATACACACTGGCGCTGCCTTCTGTGGCGCAACAGCTGGAGATGGCACACAGTCGCTATACACTGTTTGGCGCCGGCGGCAACTACATACGCGGCAGCTGGTTATTCAAGGCTGAAGTGGCGTGGCTGGATGGTATTGATGTCACGCTTGCCGCGCCGGTCGCAGTGCCACTGCTGGGGGTACTCGAACTGCCGGTGGCCAATACACAGAAAAGCCGCATCGATGTACTGGCCGGTATCGAGTATTTCGGCATCGGCAATACCACGCTGTCACTGGAAATTGCCAACCGGCATTTTGTCGATTACGAACCGGCGATGGCGCCGCTCTACCAGCAGCAGGATGCGTTGGAAACAGCGCTGCGCTACACCGGCACGTTTATCCACGACCGGCTGGAAGTCACGGCACTCGCCATCGCCCTCGGCGACAGGGCGCAGGATGGCGCACTGCTGCGCCTGCAAGCGGCCTACGATATCCGCGATGCGCTGGTGCTGACTGTCGGGGTGGTCGACTACCGCCATGGTGACTTGCCGCCGTTCACGATTGCCGAGAACAACGACCGGCTGTTTGCCGAGATCAAGTACAGTTTCTGAGCTGGCTCAGTAGCTGTTGTCGCTGCCGGGTGCGCGGGCGAGGTTGTCGAAGCGCGTGTAACGTCCCTGGAAGGCAAGGCGGCAGGTGCCGATAGGGCCGTTGCGCTGCTTGCCGATGATGATTTCGGCTGTGCCCTTGTCGGGGCTGTCCTCGTTGTAGACCTCGTCGCGATAAATGAACAGGATCACGTCGGCATCCTGCTCGATGGCGCCGGATTCTCTCAGGTCGGAATTGATCGGCCGCTTGTTGGGACGGTTTTCCAGCGAGCGGTTAAGCTGCGACAGCGCCATGACCGGACAATTGAATTCCCGCGCAATGCTCTTCAGCGTGCGGGAAATTTCGGAAATCTCTGCAGTGCGGCCTTCGTTGTTGCCGGCGACGCGCATCAGCTGCAGGTAGTCGACCATGATCATTGCGATCTCGCCGTGTTCGCGCCACAGCCGCCGCACACGGGCGCGTAGTTCTGCCGGTGACAGGCCCGGCGTGTCATCGATGAACAGCGGCCGGTCCTTCAGTTTTTTCACGGCGATGGTCAGCTTGTCCCACTCGTCCTGGTCGAGCCGGCCGTTGCGCACATGGGTCTGGTCGATGCGGCCGACCGATGACAGCAGGCGCAACATGATGGATTCGGCCGGCATTTCCAGGCTGAACACCAGCACCGGTTTGTCCTGGTGTAACAGGGCGTGTTCGACAGCGTTCATCGCGAAGGTCGTCTTGCCCATCGAGGGGCGTGCGGCCACGATGATCAGGTCGGACTTCTGCCAGCCGGATGTTTTTTCGTCCAGCTCGTAGTAGCCGGTGGAGAGCCCGGTGATATGGCTGTCGGATTGCGACAGCTCGTCGATGCGGTTCAGCGCGCCTTGCAGCAGCGGGTTGATCGGTTCCAGCCCGGATTCTGCCGGCCGCTGCTCGGCGATATCGGCAAAGCGTTTCTCTGCGTCGGCCAGAAGCTCGTCGCTAGTGCGTCCTTCCGGCGTATAGCTGCGGTCGGCGATGTCATGCGCCGTGCGGATAAGCTGGCGCAGGGTGGAGCGCTCGCGCACGATCTGGGCATAGGCCAGCAGGTTGCTGGTGCCCGGTGTGTGGCGCGCGAGTTCAGCGAGGTGTGCCAGGCCGCCGATGCGCTCAAGGTCGCCGTCGCTCTCGAGTGCTTCCGACACCGTGATGATGTCGAGCGGCTTGCCGGCTTCCGACAGCCGGGCCATGGCGGCGAACACCAGCCGGTTGTCCGGGTTGTAGAAGTCGCGCGCCTGGATGACTTCCAGTACCTGGTCGAAAGCCTGGTGGTCCAGCAGCAGGCCGCCCAGCACGGCCTGTTCGGCCTCCAGCGAATGCGGCGGGACACGCAGGCGGTTGCCACCTTCGGCAAGGAAATCAACCGCAGCGGAGCTGTCGCCGGCATTCATCGAAATGCTATCCCCCAAAACAAGACAGGCACCCTAGAGTGCCTGTCTTTATACCCGAATTGCCGTCTTCCGGCACCCGGCCTTACTCGGCAATGACAGCGACCTTGACAGCCTGCATCACATCGCTGTGCAGCTGGATGTCGATTTCGTATTCACCGATTTCGCGGATCGGGCCTTCCGGCATGCGCACTTCAGCCTTGGAAATGGCATGGCCGGCCTTGGTCAGCGCATCGGCGATATCGCGGGTGCCGATAGAGCCGAACAGCTTGCCTTCGTCGCCAGCATTGGCAGCGATGGTGATGCTGACAGCAGCCAGCACTTCAGCGCGCTGCTGTGCAGCGGCCAGCTTGGCAGCAGCGGCAGCTTCCAGCTCTGCGCGACGCGCGTTGAACTCGGCGATGTTGGTTTCTGTTGCCGGCACGGCCTTGCCAGTCGGGAACAGGAAGTTGCGGGCAAAGCCCGGCTTGACGTTAACCTGGGTGCCTACGTTGCCGAGGCGACCCACTTTATCCAGCAGAATGACTTGCATGAGTCCGCCCTCTTATTTGAAATGCTGATCGGTGTAAGGCAACAGTGCCAGGTAGCGGGCACGCTTGATGGCAGTAGCCAGCTGGCGCTGGTATTTTGCGCTGGTGCCGGTGATGCGGCTGGGCACGATCTTGCCGGTTTCGGTGATGTAGCCTTTCAGCACATCGAGATCCTTGTAATCGATCTCGACCACTTTCTCGGCAGTGAAGCGGCAGAACTTGCGGCGACGGAATTGCTGTTGTTGACGTGACATGATTCTGCTCCCCGGTATCAGGCGTTGTCGTCGCTGCTGTCTTCTTCAGCAGCGTCTTCCGTAACGGTTTCACGCGGCGCACGGGCAGGTTGCTCGGCCTTGCGGCGACGGTCTTCGTTCTCGGCTTTCATGATGGACGATTCGGCAGTGATCGCCTCATCGCGGCGCATGACCATATTCCGCAATACGGCATCGTTGTAGCGGAAGTTGGTGGTCAGTTCATCCAACGCCTGCTGGCCACACTCGATGTTCATCAGCACGTAGTGGGCCTTGTGGATGTCGTCGATCGGGTAGGCCAACTGGCGGCGGCCCCAGTCCTCGAGGCGGTGGATCTTGCCGCCACTATTCTCGATAGCGGTCTTGTAGCGCTCGACCATGCCGGGCACCTGTTCGGACTGGTCCGGGTGGACCAGGAATACGACTTCGTAATGTCTCATGGATGACTCCTTACGGGTTAAGCCTCCCGGCGCGCCGGTGAGGCAAGGAGTTTGCCGGCCGGAGCCTGACAAACGGGCGAGCAATTCTAGGGGATAGCCGCCACGGTGACAACCGCGCAATAGACCCGTCGGGGGCGGAGGATTATGATGCCCGCCTTGTCCCGATGATGAACAGGCATGCGCGTCCTAGGCATAGAAACCTCCTGCGACGAGACCGGTATCGCCCTTTACGACAGCGAGGCCGGCCTGCTGGCACACGCCCTGCACAGCCAGGTGACCATGCACAACGAGTATGGCGGTGTGGTGCCGGAGCTCGCCTCGCGCGACCATATCCAGCGACTACTGCCCCTTGTCAGCAGCGTGCTGGCAGAAGCCGGGTGTGCCCCGCGTGATGTCGGCGGTATTGCCTATACCGCCGGGCCGGGTTTGCTGGGTGCACTGCTGGTGGGAGCGACTTTCGGGCGCACGCTCGCCTGGGCCTGGCAGGTACCGGCTATCGGTGTGCACCATATGGAAGGGCATTTGCTCGCGCCGATGCTGGAGGACCCGGCACCGGCTTTTCCGTTCGTGGCACTGCTCGTCTCTGGCGGCCATACCCAGCTGGTCGAGGTGCAGGGGATCGGGCAGTACCGCCTGCTCGGTGAATCGCTGGATGATGCCGCCGGTGAGGCCTTCGACAAGACCGCCAAGCTGCTCGACCTGGCCTATCCGGGGGGGCCGCAGATTGCCCGTCTGGCGGAGCAGGGCGTGCCGGGCCGCTTCGTGTTTCCCCGCCCGATGACCGACAGGCCCGGGCTGGATTTCAGTTTCAGTGGCCTGAAGACCTTTGCCCTCACCACTATCAACCAGCACACTGGGCCCGGTGGCTTGCCAGATCCGCAGACATCCGCCGACATCGCCCATGCTTTCCAGGAGGCCGTGGTCGACACGCTGGCGATCAAGTGTCGCCGCGCAATCGAGCAGACCGGTTTACCGCAGCTGGTCATTGCCGGCGGCGTGAGCGCCAACCGTCGCCTGCGTGAGCGGCTGCAGGAAGGCCTGGTTGGCAAGGCGAAGGTGTTCTACGCCCGGCCGGCGTTCTGCACCGACAACGGCGCCATGATCGCCTACGCCGGCTGCCAGCGCTTGCTGGCCGGCCAGTGTGAGCCGCTGGAAATCAACGCGCGCGCCCGCTGGCCGCTCGATACCCTGCCCGCTATCACTGCTTGAGAACTTGCCATGGATATCGTCTACATCCGCGACCTGCGCATTGAAACCATCATCGGTATCTTCCAGTGGGAGCGCGAAGTGTTACAGACCGTCAGCCTCGACCTCGAGATGGCAGCCGACATCCGCCCTGCGGCAGCCAGTGACGATATCCGCGACGCGCTCGACTACAAGGCGATTTCCAAGCGCCTGATCCAGTTCATCGGCCAGAGTCATTTCCAGCTCATCGAGTCGCTCGCGGAAGCAGTGGCACAAATCGTGCGCGAGGAGTTCGGCGTGCGCTGGCTGCGCCTGCGCATCAGCAAGCCTGGTGCGTTGCGCGGTGCGCAGGATGTCGGCCTGGTTATCGAGCGCGGGGAGCGCTGAGATGGCGCAGGTCTATGTGAGCGTCGGCAGCAATATCGAGCGCGAACGCCATGTCACCGCAGCACTGGATGCACTGGCCGACCGTTTCGGCGCGTTGGCCATATCGCCCGTCTACGAGAGCGAGGCGGTCGGTTTCGAGGGTGATCACTTCCTCAATCTGGTGGTCGGCTTTGCCACAGACCTGCCGGTCGGTGAGCTGGCCAATGTCCTGCGTGAGGTCGAGAACGCCAACGGAAGGGTGCGCACCGGGCAGCGTTTTTCCGGCCGGACACTGGATATCGATATCCTGACCTATGGCGATTGTGTCGGTGACATTGACGGCGTCACGTTGCCGCGCGAGGAAATCCTGCACAACGCCTTCGTGTTGCTGCCACTGGCCGATATCGCTCCGCAACAACTGCATCCGCAGGTTGGCATTTGCTATGCCGACCTGTGGCACCAGTACAGCCGGCCGCAGAAGTTGTGGCCGGTGGATTTCAGCTGGCGCGGCGCCTGTGTCAGCAGGAAGCATCCGGCATGAGCGAGGTGGTGTCGCTGCAGAAACACCGTCGTGAGCAGCTGAAGAAAAAAGGCAAGCAATCCACGCTGTGCGGCAGCGGTTTCCACAGCTGGGAGCTGGTGAAAGAGCGCCAGTTCGATGTGAAGCAGGGCAAGCTTGTCACCGAGTATCGCTGCAAGCGCTGTGGCGCCACACGCACCGACGCGCACTGATACTCCTACTGGCGCGGCCGTGCGGCTTGTGCTTCCGCCTCGGTTTCTTCCCGGTCGATGCGCTCCGCGAGCTGCACGAGCTGGACTTTCAGCGCGGGATCCAGTGATTTCCAGTGCACATCGAGTAACGCGGCTTCCATGGCGTAGAGCAGGGCGCGCGATACATGGATGCCGCGCTGGCGGATGCGACGGTAGGCCTGTACCGAACCGATGGCAGCCAGGTCGCCATGTGTGCGGATACCGATGGCATTGAGGATGTTCACGGACGCTGCGCCGAGGTTTTTCAGTTCGATCAGTTTCTTGTCCGCAGTCACAATCGCATCCTGGGCGCCGGGGAATTCCGGTATCTGGCATGAGCGCGCAGCGCCATCCATGCCTTCGTCCTATAATATCCCCCAGCCAACAATACGCAACGCATGGCTGGCAGGAGGGTGGACAAACCGATGGACAAACAGTGGGCAGTGCTGACGGGGCAGGACAAATCAGTCCTGCGGCCGGTAACCGCGGATGCTCCTTTACTGTTGCACGTTGATGTATTGCCGCACTGGCAGGCACTGGTGGCTGCGGCGCGCGCAGCAGGTTTCGGCCTGGCGATTGCCAGTGCGTGGCGCGGTTTCGAGCGGCAGCAGGCTATCTGGAATGCCAAGGCCAGCGGAACCCGCATTGTTCTCGATGCATCCGGCCGGCCATTGGATACCATGCGCCTGACGCCCGATGAATTGTTGTTTGCCATCCTGCGGTGGTCGGCCATTCCCGGTTGCTCGCGCCATCACTGGGGCACTGACCTCGACATCTACGACAGGGATGCCGTGCCTGACGGTTACTGTGTGCAGCTGGTGCCTGATGAATGCACGGGTTGCGGGCCCTTCGCCCCGTTACATGCCTGGCTGGATAACCAGCTGCAACGGCCCGATGCGGTGTTCTACCGCCCTTATGCGACAGACTGCGGCGGCATTGCGCCGGAACCGTGGCACCTGTCCTGCCGTCCGGTGGCCGATCATTTTGCCGCATTGCTTGATGAAGAGCGTATGCTCGACTGGTTGATGCAGCAGGACATCGCGCTGAAGGATCGTATCCGCGTGCACTGGCATGAGATTTTCCACCGCTTTGTGCGGCTGCAGTGAGCGGGGGTGTCATGAAACCGCTGGTGATCTTCGACTGCGATGGTGTGCTGGTCGACAGTGAGCCGATTGCCAGTGCCGTACTGGCCGATCACCTCACGGCGGCCGGTATGCCCCACACGCCCCGGCAGTGCCGTGAGCGTTTCACCGGTTTGTCCTTGCACAGTTGCCAGCAAATGCTGGAAGCAGAATCCGGCAAGCCGTTGCCTGCCGGTTTTTTCGATGCGCTGCAACGCGATACGTTTGCACGCTTTGAAGCAATGTTGCAGCCGGTGCCTGGCATCGTGACGGTTCTGGAATGCCTGCGCGACTGGGGCTGGGATGTCTGTGTGGCTTCCAGCGGCGGGCATGACAAGATGGCGGTCACGCTCGGTATCACGGGTCTCGGTGACTATTTCGCCGGCCGGATTTTCAGCGCCAGTGACGTGGCGCGCGGCAAGCCGGCACCGGACCTGTTCCTGCATGCAGCAGCCAGGCTCGGTTTTGCGGCCAGCCAGTGCATTGTTGTCGAGGATTCACCGCCCGGTGTGCAGGCTGCGCTCGCTGCACGCATGGCGGTCTGTGCCTTTGTCGCGCAGCCGCCTCTATCGGGCGGGCTTTGTGAAAGCGCGGATGCACAGGCTTTCACGGCTATGCCAGAATTGCCCGACTTACTCCTCTCCATCCATGCCCGCCGGCGGCGGGTGCCGGAGCACTAGATGACGATGACTGATCCCGCAATCCTGTGGCAAACCCTGCGCGAAGAGGCGCAGGCCGTCGCCGCGCAGGAGCCCGTATTGGCGAGTTACATCCACAGCGTCATACTGCATCACCACAGCCTGGCCGAAGCGATGAGTTTTCACCTGGCCAACTTGCTCGACAGCAGCACAGCGCCGGCCCTGCTGTTGCGTGAAGTCTGCCTCGATGCCTTGCGCGCGGACCCGCAGATCCTGCAGCGGTTGTGCCGCGATATCGTGGCCAGTTATGAGCGTGACGCGGCCTGCGACCATTACCTGATGCCCGTGCTGTATTTCAAAGGCTTCCATGCCTTGCAGGCCTACCGCGTAGCCCACTGGCTGTGGGGCGAGGGTCGCCGCATGCTGGCGCTTCATTTCCAGAACCGCATGAGCGAGGTCTTCGCGGTGGATATCCATCCGGCGGCCGAGATCGGCGGCGGCATCATGATCGACCATGCCACCGGGGTGGTTATCGGCGAGACGACGGTCATCGAGGATGACGTATCCATGTTGCACGAGGTGACGCTGGGTGGCAGTGGCACGGCGCGCGGTTGCCGGCGCCATCCGCTGATACGGCGCGGTGTGCTGTTGTCGACCGGCGCCAAGGTGCTAGGTCCGGTGGAAATCGGCGAGGGAGCCAAGATCGGTGGCGGCAGTGTCGTGCTGGCTGATGTGCCCGCCCACAGCACGGCCGCAGGCGTGCCGGCCCGGGTGATCGGCAGGCCGGCGGGGGAACAACCCGCTCTGGACATGGATCACAAGCTGGGAGACATCGCGGATGAATCATGACGCCTCGCCTGCTGCCACACCGAACAAACCTGGTCGCCGTGGTCTCTCGCGCGTGCTGGCCGCTGCCGGCTACTCCTGGTCCGGCCTCAAGCAGGCCTGGCAGTGCGAGGCCGCTTTCCGTGAGGAAGTGCTGCTGCTGGTGCCGCTGCTGCCGGCGGCTTTCTGGTTGGGCCAAGGTGCTGTCGAGCGTGCAATCCTGCTACTGAGCCTGTTCGCCGTGCTGGTGACGGAGTTGCTCAACTCGGCGATTGAAGCCGTCGTGGACCTTGCCAGCCCTGAGATTCACCCGTTGGCCGGGCGGGCCAAGGACATGGGTTCTGCCGCAGTGTTCATTGCCCTGCTACAGGTGCTTGTTGTCTGGGGGCTGCTGGCGTGGCAACGCTTTGCCTGATCCGCCCCTGACTGTTTCTATCCATCACCAAGGAGACCACTGCCATGACCATGACCATTGCTGACTGGTGCGTTTTCATCGCCGGGCTGATCGTGCCTTTCATATTCACGGTCTATGCCAAGGCCAGCAAGGATTTCGACAACGCCCGCCCTCGCGACTACATGGCGGCGCTGCAGGGGGCGCGTCAGCGGGCCTATTGGGCCGTGCAGAACGGCTATGAAACCTACCCACTGTTCGTGGCGGCCGTGCTGCTGGCCGAGCGCGCTGGGGCGGCGCAGGCCAGTGTGGACATCCTGGCGGCTGGCTTCGTTGCCTGTCGGCTCGTCTATGGCCTGATGTATGTGCTCGACAAGGCCACGTTGCGCAGCCTGGTATGGGTGGGATCCATCGGCTGCGTTGTGACGCTGTTCACAATGGCGATGTGAATTACCTCAAAGTGTGACGCAGTTCACATTCTGCAGGATCGCATGCTGGTGTTAATTGCGGTGCGGGGCAGGTGGCTTCTATGATCAGGAACCGCCATGTCCGGTATCAGGCCGGATAGGGTTATTGAATTGTAAAGCGCCGGTGGCTGCCGGACAGGTGTGGCACACATGGATACAGGGACTAACAGCAAGCATCTAGCGGAATTGCAGAAACTCGCGCTCGCTTTCAGTGACCGCCTGCACGAGCAGTTCTTTCCTGCCGTGGAGTCGCGCCTGCTGGAGATGGCCGATATGGCCCGCAACAACGAGCAGCAGTGGAATCTGTTGCAGTTGACGCGTGAACTGAAGCGGCAGCGGCCCAACCTGCAGGCCTGTTTCAGGCAAAGCCTGGCCGAGGGATTCCGGCAGTTCCAGCACGGCGAACTGGGTGGCAAGGCCAAGCCGCTGGAAGATGACAGTTCTACTGACCTGGCCCTGGTGGCCGACGACGAGCTGGAACAGAACCTGGCGGAAAATTCCCTGTCGCGGCGGGCGGAAACCCGTTTTGCCGAGCCGCTGTTTGCCCTGAACCAGCGGCTGGCAGTGTTGCAAGGCGGGCGCAAGTTGCCCGATGATGGCAGTCCGCTGGGCCCTTACCGTTTTGCCGAAGCCCTGCACGAAGAGCTCGCGATATTACAGCTGGACACGCGGCTGAAAGTACTGTTTTACCGGGTGTTTGAACAAACCTTGCTGGAAAGCCTCGGCCAACTGTACCAGGCCGCCAACGAATACCTGGTCAAGGCCGGCATCCTGCCGAACCTGCGCTATGGCGTTGGCATGGCGGCGAAACGCGCACAGGCAGCCGCAGTGGCGCCCCCGGTGGCCGGGGACAAGCCGGTAACGCCAGCTGCCCCGGTGGCCGCGAAGCCGGCAGCCGATGAAGCGAGCGTTGTGGCGCAGCAGCAACTTTACAGCGAGATACGCGAGTTGCAGCGGCGTGCCTCGGCCCCGCCTCCACCGTCAGCGGCACCAGCCAGGGGCGATGTCCCCGGGCCTGCCAACGACAGTGGTTACCAGCCGGGATATTTCAGCCAGCCTGCCCACCATCAGCCCTCGCATGGCAATGCGGCCGTGGCCCTGTGTTCGCAGGGCGAGGTTGTCATGGCGTTGTCGTCAGTGCAGCACGCCCAGCATGCGGAAGTTATCGAACAGCAAAACGTACCACCGGCGATGACCGTCGAGCAATACCAGTCGGTCACCCATCAGTTGCGTGAGCAGCTCGGCGTCGACAAGCACATCGGCGATGACGACAGTCGTGTGATTGACCTGGTCGGCATGCTGTTCGAGTACATGCTGGGGGATCGCCAGTTGCCTGATTCGGTCAAGGCAGTGTTGAGCTATCTGCATACACCCTATCTCAAGGTGGCTTTCATGGATGGCAGCCTGTTCGAGAAGCCGGATCATCCGGCTCGGCAGCTGCTGAACTGCCTGGCCGAGGCCGGTACGCGCTGGGTCAATAGCGATGGCGATAGCCAGTTCAAGGTCTTCCCGAAGATCAAGTCGGTGGTTCGCCGGGTGCTGACGGAATTCAGCAATGACACGGCGATATTCGAGGAATTCCTTGCCGAGATGCAGGAATTCAACCAGAAAGTCGAGAACAGTACTGCGCTGATGGAGCGTCGCTCCCGCGAAAAAGCTGAAGGCGAGGAGCGCCTGCGCGAAGTGAAGCGGCGCGTGCTGCGTGAAGTGCGCAAACGCATGCAGGGGCATGAATTACCGTCGGCGATCATCGTGCTACTGCTGCATCCATGGTCGGATTACCTGACGTTCACACTGCTGCGGCATGGTGAGGATTCCTCCGGGTGGCAGGAAGCTCTGGACACGATTGACGATGTGATCTGGAGCATCCAGCCCAAGCAGGACACCAACGAGCGTAACCGCCTGATGCTGATCCAGGAACAGCTACAGGCTCGCGTGCAGGGTGGGCTCGAAACCATTGCTTTCGACCAGGCCAAGAGCAACAAACTGGTTGCAGCACTGAACAAGGCCCAGATGCTGGCCTTGCAGAATCTCGTCGCCGAGCCGATGGCGGCTGACAAGCGCGCCGAGCTGGAAGCCGAAGCCGGTGCGGATCTTGAGCCTGAGACGTTTGAGCCGTCACAGCTGACTGCCGCAGAAAATGACATGCTCGAGCAACTGAAACATGTGGAGTTCGGAACCTGGATTGAATTCGACCAGCTGGACCAGCACCGCAACCTGCGTGCGCGCATTGCCTGGTTCAATTCCACCACGTCCCGTTACATGCTGGTCGACCGCAGCGGCAAACAGGTGGCGATGAAGAGCGGCCTTGATATCGCGCGCATGATCCTCGCCAGCCAGGCGCGCATGCTGGCGCATACCGGCAAGCCATTTTTCGAGCGTGCACTCGAGAATATCCTGGCGCGGTTCAAGGCTGCACTGGCACATGCTTGACCCATAAAAACGACATTGATGCAGCGGGAGTAGGGAATGGAAAACGGTGATTTTCTCAGTCGACGCAAGCACCCGCGGCATGCGCTGCGCAATGCTGTCAGTGTGGTTGACCAGGCTACCGGCGCACCGGTAGGCACCATTGCGAACCTGTCCCTCGAGGGGATGATGCTGGTCAACAACAAGCCCTTGCATACTGACTGTATCTACCAGCTTTGCCTGAACATCCCTGAAGGTCTCATTCCCGGCCAGCCAGGCGGCGAGATTCGCCTCGGTGTCGATTGCCTGTGGAACAGCCCGGCCGAGTCGGTGGCGGCTTCGACCTACTGGTCCGGTTGCCAGATCATCGATATTTCCGAGGATGATTTCGCGATGATCCGTGAGCTGATCGCAAGCGTGGCCGAATTGAAAGGCGACTGAGTTCAGCGCAACTGCCAGTCAATCGGGGGAAGACCCTGTTGCTGCAGGTAGGCATTGGTGCGGGAAAAATGCCCGTTGCCGATAAAACCGCGATACGCAGAGAGCGGTGACGGATGGGGCGAAGTCAGTACCAGGTGTTTCTGCCGGTCGATGATCGAGCCTTTCTTCTGTGCATAGTTGCCCCACAACAGGAACACCAGGTGTTCGCGTTGCTCGTTCAGTAACGCTACGATGCGATCGGTGAAGTGTTCCCAGCCCTTGCCCTGGTGCGAGCCGGCCTTGCCCTGTTCCACCGTCAGGACGGCATTCAACAGCAGCACGCCCTGGTCTGCCCAGGCGGTCAGGTTGCCATGAGCCGGCGGCGGGATGCCGAGGTCGCGTTGCAGTTCGGCAAAGATGTTGACCAGCGATGGCGGTGGCGGCACCCCTTCCAACACCGAGAAACACAGGCCGTGCGCCTGGTGTGGGCCGTGGTAGGGATCCTGCCCAAGGATTACCACTTTCACTGTCGAGAACGGCGTGTGGTTCAGCGCATTGAACCATAGTGAGCCCGGCGGGTAGATGGTCTTGCCCGCCGCTTTTTCCGCGGCGAGGAACTCGCGCAACTGCTGCATGTATGGGGCAGCAAACTCAGGCTGCAGCCACTGCAGCCACTCGTCGTTGAGCCGGATTCCGCTCATCCCTGCGGGCGCATGTGGGGGAACAGCACCACGTCGCGGATCGATGGCGAATCTGTCAGCAGCATCACCAGCCGGTCGATGCCGATACCCTCGCCAGCGGTCGGTGGCAGGCCATATTCGAGTGCGGTGATGTAATCGGCATCGTAGTGCATTGCCTCCTCGTCGCCGGCATCCTTTTCTTCCACCTGCTTGCGGAAGCGTTCGGCCTGGTCCTCGGCATCATTCAGCTCGGAGAAGCCGTTGGCGATCTCGCGGCCGCCGACAAAAAACTCGAAGCGGTCGGTGACAAACGGGTTGCTATCGCTGCGGCGAGCCAGTGGCGACACTTCCGTGGGGTATTCGGTGATGAATGTCGGCTGGATCAGGCGGTGCTCGACCGTTTTCTCGAAGATCTCGATCTGCACCTTGCCGAGGCCATAGGAGTTTTTCAGCGGGATGCCGAGCCGGGTTGCTATGGCACGCGCGCCTTCGAGCGTCTGCAGTTCTTCTGCCTTCACATCCGGGTTGTAGTGCAGGATGGAGTCGAACACGCTCATGCGGGTAAAGGGCTGGTCGAAATCGTATTCACGCGTTTCGGTGACCTCGCCGGCGTCATTACGCACCGTGTTGATAAATCTTGCGCTGCCGAGTGCGCGGTGCGCCACGTAACGCAGCATTTCCTCCGTGCGATCCATCAGGTCGCGGTAGTCGGCGTACGCCTCGTAGAATTCCAGCATGGTGAATTCCGGGTTGTGCCGCGTGGACAACCCTTCATTGCGGAAATTGCGGTTGATCTCGAACACCTTGTCGAAGCCGCCGACCACCAGGCGCTTGAGGTACAGCTCCGGCGCGATGCGCAGGTACATCTGCTGGTCCAGCGCGTTGTGGTAGGTGACGAAGGGCTTGGCCGTGGCGCCGCCGGGGATGACCTGCATCATCGGCGTTTCGACTTCAAGGAAGTCGCGGTCGGTCAGGTAGTCACGGATGGCATCGATGATGACAGAGCGGGTGCGGAACACGCGCTTGACCTCGTCGTTGACGATCAGGTCGACGTAGCGCTGGCGATAGCGCGTCTCGGTGTCGGACAGGCCGTGCCACTTGTCAGGCAGCGGGCGCAGCGATTTGGTCAGCAGGCGCGCGCTGTCGACCAGCACATAAAGGTCACCCTTGCCGGACTTGTGCACCGGCCCCTGCACGCCGACGATGTCGCCAATGTCCCAGCCCTTGATTTCCTCGGCTTGCGGGTGGCTTTTGTCGATGTAGAACTGGATGCGGCCGCTGACATCCTGCAGCACCAGGAACGGGCCGCGCTTGGCCATGATGCGGCCGGCAACGGCAGCCTTGCGATCCAGCGCTTCCAGTTCTTCCTTGCTCCTGTCGCCCAGTTCAGCCTGCAGGGTGGCAGCGTAGCTGTCATGGCGGAAGTTATTCGGGAAGGCGTTGCCCTTTTCGCGGATGGCGTGGAGTTTTGCTCGCCTTTCAGCAACCAGCTTGTTTTCGTCGAGGGAGATGTTCTTGTCGTCACTCATGCACTTACAGTCCACTTTTCAGGCTGGCTACAATGAATTGGTCGAGGTCGCCGTCGAGTACCGGCTGCGTGTTGCGGGTTTCGACGCCGGTGCGCAGGTCCTTGATGCGCGAATCATCGAGCACATACGAACGGATCTGGCTGCCCCAGCCGATATCCGATTTGCTGTCCTCGACGGCCTGCGCTTTCTCGCGCCGCTTCTGCATTTCCATTTCATACAGTTTCGCGGCCAGCATTTTCATGGCCTTGTCGCGGTTGGAATGCTGGCTGCGCTCGGTCTGGCAGGCTACCACGATGCCGCTAGGCACGTGGGTGATGCGGATGGCCGATTCGGTCTTGTTGACGTGCTGGCCACCGGCGCCGGATGAGCGGTAGGTGTCGACCTTGAGGTCGGCCGGGTTGATGTCGATCTTGATGCTGTCGTCGATTTCCGGTGACACGAATACCGACGAGAACGAGGTGTGGCGGCGGTTGCCGGAATCGAACGGTGACTTGCGCACGAGGCGGTGCACGCCGGTCTCGGTGCGCAGCCAGCCGTAGGCGTACTCGCCTTCAAAACGGATAGTGGCGGACTTGATGCCGGCGACGTCACCGGCGGAGGCCTCCATCAGTTCGGTCTTGAAACCCTTGGCATCGCCCCAGCGCAGGTACATGCGCAGCAGCATCTCGGCCCAGTCCTGTGCTTCGGTGCCGCCGGAGCCGGCCTGGATGTCGAGGTAACAGTTGCACGGGTCCATCTCGCCGGCAAACATGCGGCGGAACTCGAGCTTTTCCAGCTTGAGCCGTAGCCCGTCGAGGTCTTTCTCCACGGCCGCTACGGTGTCGGTGTCATCCTCGGCGGCGGCCATCTCCAGCAAGTCGGATACGTCGTTGAGGCCACTTTCCATGTCTTCCAGTGTCATGACCACGGCTTCCAGCGCCGCGCGCTCACGGCCGAGTTCCTGGGCGCGCTCGGGCTTGTCCCAGACTTTGGGGTCGCCGAGCTCCAGCTCGACTTCGGTCAGGCGGTCTTTCTTGTTGGCGTAGTCAAAGATACCCCCTGAGCGCATCAGAGCGCTCACGCAGGTCCTTGATCTGGTTCAGCAGCGGGTTGATTTCCAGCATGTCGGTCTCTCGGAAAGTGGGCGGCAGAAATGCAAAAGCCGACCCGAAGGCCGGCTTTGTGCCACTGCAGGGGGGTCAGGCTGCCTGGACGGGGATGGTGTTGGTGGTGCGCACCACCTGGTTGTGCTGGTCGAGGTAGACCAGTTTCGGGTTGTGGTTCAGCAGTTCCTGCTCGCTGTAGTTGCCATAGGCGCAGATGATGACGCGATCACCCGGCTTGGCCTTGTGGGCAGCGGCGCCGTTCACGGAAATCACACCCGAACCGGCTTCCGCCAGGATCACATAGGTGGTGAAACGCTCACCGTTGCTGATGTTGTAGATCTGGATCTGCTCGAATTCGCGCAGGCCGGCCAGCTTGACCAGGTTGCTGTCGATTGCGCAGGAGCCGTCGTATTCCAGTTCCGCATGGGTCACGCGCGCCTGGTGCAACTTGCCTTTCAACATGATGGTGTGCATCGCTTTACCTCCGCGTGTGCAACGGGATTCATATCTACAACTTATATCGTAACGTCAAATCGACACGCTGACATTATCGATCAATCGTGTCTTTCCGAGATAGACCGCACCGAGCAGTACCAGATCCCGGTCATCCGGGGAGGCCGCTTCCAGGGTGCGGGCATGCCTGACAGAAAAATAATCAGGCCTCATGCCTGATTCTGCAAGGGTTTCGCGTGCTTCTTTTTCAATGGTCGCGTAATCGCGCCGGCCCCCGGCAATGGCTTCGCGGGCCCGGCAGAGAGCCTGGTACAGGGCGACGGCGCGGGGGCGCTCCTCGGCAGTGAGGTAGCCATTGCGGGAGCTGAGGGCCAGGCCGTCGTCGGCACGGGCTATCGGGGCGGCGATGATGCCGACCGGGATACACAAGTCCTCGGTCATGCGGCGGATCACCGCCAGCTGCTGGTAATCCTTGATGCCAAACACGGCCACGTGCGGCTGGACCATGTTGAACAGCTTGGCGACGACGGTGGTGACGCCGAGGAAGTGACCGGGGCGTGATGCGCCGCAAAGGATGTTGGTCATCGTCGGCACCTCCACCTTGGTCTGGGTCTCCATGCCGTTTGGATACATCTCCCGGTCGGTGGGGCAGAACAGAACATCGCAGCCTTCGGCGACCAGCATGGCCGAGTCGCGTTCCAGGGTGCGCGGGTACTGTTCCCAGTCCTCATTGAGGCCGAATTGCAGCGGGTTGACGAAGATGCTGGCCACCACGATGTCTGCCTGCTGCCTGGCCAGCCGGATGAGCTGGAGGTGCCCTTCGTGCAGGTTGCCCATGGTGGGGACGAACCCGATGCGCTTGCCGGCCTGGCGCAGCGGCTCAAGGTGCTGGCGCAGTTCGACCACTCGCTGAATAACCTGCATGGCTGGGCTCCGGATGGGGTTTGGGTCAGGGCTTGTCGAGCAGGTGCCCGAGCTTGCCGGCCTTGGTGGCGAGGTACTGCAGGTTGTGGGGGTTGGCGCCGGCCTGGAGCGGGATGCGGTTGCTGACGGTGATGCCGAGGTCTTCCAGTGCCTGCAGCTTGCGCGGGTTGTTCGTCATCAGCTGCAGGTGCGTGATACCGAGATGGCCCAGCATGGTGGCCAGCATGTCATAGCGGCGCTGGTCGGCCTCGAAGCCCAGTTGTTCGTTGGCCTCGACCGTGTCGGCGCCCTGGTCCTGCAGCGCGTAGGCGCGGATCTTGTTCACCAGGCCGATACCCCTGCCTTCCTGGCGCAGGTACAGCAGCACTCCGCGACCTTCGGTTGCGATAGCCCGCATCGCCGCATCCAGCTGGGCGCCACAGTCGCAGCGCAGGCTGTGCAGGGCATCACCGGTCAGGCACTCGGAATGGATGCGGCCCAGCACCGGCTGGCCATCGGCGACATCGCCCATGGTCAGTGCGACGTGTTCCTGCCCGGTTGCACTGTCCTCGAAGCCGTGGATGGTGAATTCACCCCAGGCGGTCGGCAGGCGGGAAGACGCTACAAAACGGAATGGCACGGGACAGACCCTCGGTTCGGGGCGCGCATTTTACGCTGATTTGCCACGGTTTGCGCCGGGGTCAGTATTTCCGGCGCAGGACGAGTGTGTTGTTCTCCTCGCGCATCTCGGTCTGCGAGAGGAAGCTCATGCCGAGCAGGATGTCGCTATCGGAATCGGCGACGATGACGGCACCCTTGATATTGTGCAGGGTTATGGCGCCGACGCTAACGGTGTCGAGCATCACTTCATAACCGGCGGCGCCGCCGCCGGCGGTGCCCGCCTCGAAGCGCCTGCCGCCGCGCCAGTCGAGCCCCAGGCGGTCAGCTTCCTTGTGGTTCATGGCGATGGTGAAGGCCCCGGTATCGACCATGAAATTGACCAGCTTGCCGTTGATGTGGCCGGGGGTGAAATAGTGGTCGTTGTGGCCGCGCGCGATGCGCACTTCCTTTTTCTCGGCCGGGGCCGAGAAGTTGCTGGTGATCTGCCGGCTCAGGCTGCGCTCGAAGCGTTCGCCTTGCCATTCGAGCACGGCCACCTTGCTGTCGGCTGAAACGAGAGTCACACCCTCGGGGCTGGGCTTGCCCGCCTTGAGTATGCGCTGCTGGCCATCAATGGTCACCACGGCCTGGTTCGGCAGCAGGCCGTTGACCTGGACGTCCGGCAGGGCATGCGCCGCGCCGGACAGCAGTAGCAGCAGGCTGGCGGCTGCAATGTATTCAGCGCGCCTTGTCATCGGGACCCTTCAGGTAATGGAAGAAGTCACTGTTCGGGTCGAGCAGCAGCAGGTCGCCATTGCCGTTGAAACTGCTGCGGTAGGCCTGCAGGCTGCGCGTGAAATTGTAGAAGTCCGGATCCTTGCCATAGGCCGCCGCATAGATCGCGGCAGCCTCGGCATCGCCCTGGCCGCGGATTTTTTCCGCATCGCGATAAGCTTCTGCTTCCAGCACGATTTTCTGCCGGTCGGCATCGGCGCGGATACCCTCAGCGATTTCCTGTCCCTCCGAGCGGTGCTTGCGCGCCTCGCGGGCGCGTTCCGAATTCATGCGGTTGTAGACATCAACGCTGACTTCGTCCGGCAGGTCGATGCGCTTGACGCGCACATCCACGACCTCGATGCCGAGCTCGGTACGGGTGATGTCAGTCAGTTTTTTCGTCATGTCGACCATCAGTGCATCGCGCTCACCCGACACCACTTCATGCAGTGTGCGGATACCGAACTGGTTGCGCAGGCCCTCGTTGATGCGCTGCGAAATCAGCAGCTCGGCACGGGTTTCGTCGCCGCCGGTAGCGGTGTAGTAGCGGGCGACATCAATGATGCGCCAGTGCGCATACAGGTCGACCATCACCGATTTTTTCTCGACAGTAGGGTAGCGCTCCGGGGTTGTGTCGAGCGTCAGGATGCGGCTGTCAAAGCGGCGCACCTGGTGCATGAATGGCACCCGGAAATGGAGGCCCGGCGGTATGTCGGCCTGTACCAGCTTGCCGAATTGCAGCAGCACGACTTTCTCGAACTCGCGCACGACAAACACGAACTGCCCGGCCAGCCACAGCGCAGCCAGTACAGAAAACAGGATATTGCCCAGACGGTTCATCAGCGTGCCTCCCGGCGGCGTCCGCTGTCGGATCGTCCACCTGCTTGCGGGTTAGTGCGCAATTTCTCTTCCAGCAGTTTGCTGAGCGTATCCATGTCGGTCTGGCTCAGGTTGGGGCTGGCTGTGCTGCCGGCCGGCTGGGTGGGTGTGCGCTGGCGCAGCTGGTCCAGCGGCAGGTACAGCATGTTGTTGCCGTTCTGCACATCCACCAGCACCTTGCTGTTGCTGGCATAGATTTCCTGCATGGTCTCGAGGTAGAGGCGTTCACGCGTGACAGCCGGCGCTTTCTGGTATTCCGCCAACAGGGCTTCAAAACGGGTTGCTTCACCCTGGGCACGTGCAATGGCGCGGTCGCGGTAGGCCAGTGCCTCCTCATGGACGCGCTTGGCCATGCCGCGCGCTTCAGGCACGACGGCATTGGCATAGGTCTGCGCTTCGTTCTGTACGCGTTGTTCGTCTTCTCGCGCCTTGATCACGTCATCGAACGCGGCTTGCACAGCGCTGGGTGGCTGGGTTCTCTCGACGTTGACCGTGGTGACGACAATGCCGGTCTGGTAGGCATCCAGATAGCGTTGCAGGCGTGACTGCACTTCGGCGGCGATCTTGTCGCGACCGGTAGTCAGCACATCGTCCATCTTCGAGCTGCCGATCGCATGGCGCAGCGCGCTGTCAGTGGCTTCGGCGAGCGCGTGCTCCGGTTCGCGGATGTGCAGGGTGAACTTGCGCAGGTCGCCGATGTTGTACTGCACTGACAGCTGCACTTCGACGATATTCTCGTCTTCAGTCAGCATCGCGCCCTGGGTGGTGTAGGAGCGCTGCTGTGTCACGTTCTCCTTGATGACGGTATCGATGAAAGGCGGGTTCCAGTGGAAGCCCGGGCCGACGATTTCATGGAAGGCACCCAGGCGCAAAACCACCGCGCGCTTCTGTTCGTCGAGCTGGTAGAAGCCGAGGCCAGCCCACAGCACCAGCAGCACAGCAATCACCAGTAGGGCCAGTTTGCCAGTCGGTGCCTCGTCATCGCTGCCGCCGCCAAACAGGCCGCCCAGCTTGTCGAACAATTCCTGTGCCTCATTCCTGTTGCCGCGTGGCGGGCCACCCCACGGGTTGCCGCCCTTATTGCCGGGTTCATTCCAGGCCATTCGCTGTCTCCGGAAAATCAGTGTGTTGTAGGTCGGGGTGCGATTCTAGCAGTTGCGTTTCGTCGAGCTGTTCGGCTGCGAGCAGCCGGCGCCAGTCCTTGTGCGCGAGGCGCACCTGGAGGTGATGCCTGCCCTGCTCGTCGATCTGTTCGCCGGTGATGGCGTGGAGCGCAAACAGGCGTGCCCGCACGCGCGCTTGTGACGGCTCAAGCACCAGCCGCGCAGTGAACTGTTCGCTGGCCAGTTGTTCGTCCAGCGCCTGTTGCAGCAGATCCAGTCCGCTGCCGGCCATCGCTGATATCCACACGCGGATGGCGCGGCCCTGCTCGTCGCGCTCGAT
>CALMIC010000223.1 GCA_937864065.1 uncultured Cellvibrionales bacterium
GGTCGGTGTCGAGGCGCTGAATATCCGCTTGCGCAAGAACACCGCCAAGCCGGTTGACCTGCGCGAATCCTACGCGACCGACGAAGACATCAAGAACGGCTGATCAGTCCCGCCCCGGTTCGTTGAACACCACAATGCGCGGGATCGGCAGCGAATTGAATGTCGATGCCGTCGCCGCCGTGTAGGCGCCCATCATCCGTCCGACCACCAGGTCGCCGACTTCAAGCTCCGGCAATTCCAGCGCCTCCTCGATCACATCGATACTGTCACAGGTCGGGCCGACCACGGCTGACGGGCTCGTCGGACCCGTGCGAAATACGTGCAACGGATAACGGGCATGGTCGTAGATACGACCACTGAACATGCCGTAAACACCGTCATCAAGGTAATACCACGGCTGGTCACCGCGCATGGCCTTACCAACAACGGTAGTGATGGAAGCCGCCGCTGGTGCGATCAGGTAGCGACCCGGCTCGGCAATTACTTCCACATGTTCAGGCAACCTGGCCAATGCAGCGCGGATCGGTGCGCAGAACGTCTGGATATCGATATCACCGCCGTGGTCATAATCCACCGGGAAACCGCCGCCGATATCGAGAATGCGGATCGGCACCTCATACTCTTCAATCAGGCGCGAACACGCCTCGATCGCCGCGACATGCGTACCCGGCGAAGTCGATTGTGAACCGACATGGAAAGACAACCCTTTCACATGCAGGCCGAGCTCGTTAGCGGCTTTCAGCATGGCAGGTACTTCTTCCGGTGAACACCCGAATTTTTTTGACAGGTCGACCGAACAATCGGGACTGCGGAAAGCCACACGCAGCAGCAATCCTACCCGATGGGCATATTTGCGGAATTTCGCGATCTCGGCCAGGTTGTCGACGACAAATGTGCTGCAACCGAAGCGCAAGGCATCGCGGATATCCTTGTCTTTCTTGATCGGGTGAGTGTGGATGGTTTTTCTCGGATTCACCTTCTGCTTGCGCAACAGGTTGATCTCACCAGTCGAGGCAATATCAAAACCTGCACCCAGACGATCCAGCGTATTGACAATCGCAGCGTGCGGAAAAGCTTTCACCGCATAGAACAAGCCGACACCCGGCAAGGCAGCAGACAGCTGCCGATACTGGTCGGCCAGTTTTTCGCAATCAAGCAACAGCATGGGCGAGCCATATTGCTCGACCAGTGCGCGGGTTTTGGATTCGTCAAACAGGACGTCCGAAAACAGGTTGGCCATCTTGAGCACCGGTACTCAGGTGTTGTCAGTCTTGCCGATTGCCTCCAGTACATACTGTGGCAGCGCAAAGGAAGCCACATGGATGTCCGGATTGTAATAGCGCGTCTTGATGCCGGAAGCCTTGAAGCGCTCGCGTACGGTGTTGATGTCGACATGACGCAACGCCTTGTTGTCGCTGGACCAGGCAAACGTCATGATGCCGCCG
>CALMIC010000224.1 GCA_937864065.1 uncultured Cellvibrionales bacterium
CGGATGGAGCTGCGCTGAGCGCGCAGCCCTCCCCAAGCCTCAGATGAATTCGATTTTCGACACCAGATAGAATTTTTCGCCCGAGGGAACGGTCACTTCCACTTCCTCATCCCCCTGCTTGCCGATCAGGGCGCCGGGAATGATGTTGAGCCCGGTCGGGGTGACGGCGCTTTCCGGGATCTTGAAAAAGGTGTCATGGTGCGCGTGCGGGTTGGGCAGGATGACCAGCTTCCGCTCCTCTTCCTCCGGCAGGAAGATGTCGTAGTTGCTGTACAGCTGCTGCACCGGGCCGGAGTAGACACACAAGGTCTTCTTGAACTGCATGATGAAGGCAATCGCCCGCTTGCGGTTCTGGATTTTCTCCAGATCCCACACGAGGGGGTCATTCCCGCGCTTCAGCAATTCTTTGGCATCAACGTCCGACACAAACCTGCTCCCCTTTCACTCCGGCAGGCTCACGCCACCGGGACCACTGAAATGAATGTTATTGCGCAGTATGGCACTGGGCTATTGCCCCCCATTGCCGACTATACAAGCAAATCAGTCCTTGACAATCCCGGCAACCCACCGCGGTGAGCAACCGGCTGGCCACTGTCCACAGAAACTGTGGATAAGTCTGTGAGCGAACTTGGCAAAAACCGCTGCAAAGCAACAGCGGCAAGTAGCGGCAACAGATTGGTCACAAAACAACCAAACCCCATTATCCATTTATATTCAATAAGTTATATCGGATACCTCACAAGCAGCTTGATTATACACAGCCATCTTGCGGTTTTCCGCAGCTACCACACTGTCATGTGCATAACAACGTGAGCCACCATTAACTGTGGAACATGGCATTTTTGCTACAGCCGTTTCACAGCGCAGCGGTGGCAACAGCCCGGAACACCTTCGGGTACAATGCGCGCCTTGTTGCATGACCCGGAATTGCCATGAATACCCTGCCCCTGTCCTCCCTCACCGCCATCACCCCTATCGACGGCCGCTACGGCAACAAGGTCGACGTGCTGCGCGGCATTTTCAGCGAATACGGCCTGATCCGCGCCCGCGTGCTGGTGGAGATCCGCTGGCTGCAACAACTGGCCAGCCACCCCGGCATCAGCGAGCTGCCGGCCTTGTCGGCTGCGGCGAACCAGTACCTGGAACAGCTGTTGGCCAACTTCGGTGAAGCCGATGCCAGCGTGATCAAACAGACCGAACGCACCACCAACCACGACGTCAAAGCCGTGGAGTATTTCATCAAGGGTCGCCTGCAGGGCAATGCCGAGCTGGCAGCGGCAAGCGAGTTCGTGCATTTCGCGTGCACCTCGGAAGACATCAACAACCTGTCGCACGCGCTGATGCTGCGCGACGGCCTTGACCAGTGCCTGCTGCCGCTGGCCGACAAAATCATCGACAATCTCTCTGCCCTGGCGCGCGAGTTCGCCGCTGTGCCGATGCTGTCGCGCACGCACGGGCAGACCGCGTCGCCCACCACTGTCGGCAAGGAGCTGGCGAATGTGGTGGCGCGCCTGCGCCGCCAGCGGGAGCAGATCGCCGCCGTGCCGCTGCTCGGCAAGATCAATGGCGCCGTCGGCAACTACAACGCGCACCTGTCGGCCTATCCGGACGTTGACTGGCAGGCCAACGCGCAGGCTTTTGTCGAAAGCCTCGGCCTCGCCTGGAACCCCTACACGACGCAGATCGAGCCGCACGACTACATGGCCGAGCTGTTTGATGCCATCAGCCGTTTCAACACGATCCTGGTCGACCTGGATCGCGACATCTGGGGCTATATCTCGCTCGGCTACTTCAAGCAGAAAGTGGTGGCAGGCGAAGTGGGTTCTTCCACGATGCCTCACAAGGTGAACCCGATCGACTTCGAGAACTCGGAAGGCAACCTCGGCCTGGCCAATGCCATGCTGGGCCACCTCGCCAGCAAACTGCCGGTGTCGCGCTGGCAGCGCGACCTGACCGATTCCACCGTGCTGCGCAACATGGGTGTGGGCTTTGCCTACAGCGCCATTGCCTACGAGGCCACGCTGAAAGGGCTCGGGAAACTGGAGCTGAATCAACAAAAACTGGCCGAGGACCTGGATAATAGCTGGGAAGTGCTGGCCGAGCCGATCCAGACGGTGATGCGCCGTTACGGTGTGCCGGAGCCCTATGAGAAACTGAAGGCACTGACGCGCGGCCAGGCGATGACGCGCGAGGTGCTGCAGGCGTTCATCGAGGGCCTGGACATCCCGGCCGAGGCGAAGGCTTCGCTGCTGGCACTGACACCGGGCAGCTACACGGGCAATGCCGCACAACAGGCGGCCGCGATCTGAGCGTCAGTGACCGGCCGGGCAGGAGCGAAGCAATGAAAATGATTCCGGCGTTCTACCTCGACCACGACCGCATGCAGGCGCTCGCGCTAGAGCATGCGGAGTCATTCAAGAATGCCAAACCATTCCGGCATTGCTATATCGACAATTTCCTGCCGGACGATATCGCCACCATGCTGGCAGACGAATATCCCGGCCCAACCGATATCCCCTGGGAACGCGGCGGCGACCGGGCCACGCTGCAGACAATGCACAAGCTCGGCCATTCCAACGAGCAGCAGTTCCCGCCGTTCATCCGCCATGTGATGCACGAGTTCAACTCATCGACGTTTATCCGCTTCATGACGACGCTGACCGGCCAGGCGGGCCTGATCGTCGACCCGCATTTCCGCGGCTGCGGCCTGCACTCGACCGGGCGCGGCGGCAAGCTGATGATCCACGCCGACAAGTCGCGCCACCCGAACAAGAAAGTCGACCAGATTTTCAACATGATCTATTTCCTCAATCGCGACTGGCAGGAGGAATGGGGCGGCCATCTGGAGCTGTGGGACAAGAACCTGACGCGCTGCGAGGCGAAAATCGCGCCGCTGTTCAACCGCGCCGCGTTTTTCCTCACCGGCACCAACACCTACCACGGCCATCCGCATCCGCTGGAGTGCCCGGAAGACCGTCGCCGCAATTCGATGGCGGTGTATTACTACGTGATCGAACGGCCGCGCTCGGAAAACTATGAGGGCTGGCGCAATTTCGTCGACTGGATGCCGACGACCGAGGATGAGAAGTCTCGCCCGCAGCGTGAATCGCAACCGCAGGTTTTCCGTTTCGAGGGCAAGGACCTGAAACTGTCGCCGCAAAAGCCGGATGCAGCGGACAAAAACGAGTAACACCGCGTGAAGCGGGCCGCCTTCCTCGCGTCGTGGTTGCTTGCTGCAGCGTTGCTGCTGGCTGTGGCGGCAGTGTTTGTGCTGTCGCTGAACCACCCGATCAATGCCGACCTGGCGATGCTGCATTACAGCGCCTGGCTGATCAATGAGCGTGATTTTGTTGTCTACCGCGACATCTTCGAGCTCAACTTCCCGGCTCCCTTCCTGTTCCACAGCCTGCTCGGACAGCTGGTCGGCTACGAGCCCCTGCCATTGCGTGTCGTGGATCTTGTGCTGCTGCTCGTGCTGGCAGCGGCGAGCTGGATGATTGTCGCGCCACTGTCGCGTGCAGCGGCCAGTGCAGGCTTTGCCCTGTTCGCCCTGTTCTATTTCATCAAGGGCGGCGAATACGTGCTGGAGCGCGATTACTTTGCCCTGCTGCCGGCCGCGTGGGCTTTTGCGCTGGCCTGTGGCACTGCTGCGCCTTCCGTCTTGCGCCTCGGCAG
>CALMIC010000225.1 GCA_937864065.1 uncultured Cellvibrionales bacterium
AAAGTGGCCAACGTCGAGAAAAAAATGCCGCGCGATTTTATCTCGAAAGACGGTTACGGCATCAAGCCGGCTTGCCGCGCTTATATGGAACCATTGATCCAGGGCGAGGATTATCCGCCATACAAGCACGGTATTCCACAGTATGCGCGCCTGAAAAAAGTAATGGTGCCGAAAAAGCTGAAGACAGATTTCAAGGTGGGCAAATAAGCCCATGGCGAAAATATCCATCCGGCACAAACATTCGCAACCCGAGCACACCGTGCGCGCAGTACTGGACCAGCTCACGGAAAAACTGCAGGCCGAATACGAGATCACCAGTGTCTGGCACGGCAACCGCATTGACTTCCACCGCAGCGGTGCCAGTGGCACCCTGACCATGCACCCGCAGCAGCTGGATGTCGAGATCAAGCTCAGCATGTTCCTGTCGATGTTCGAATCGCGGATCCGCACGGTCATCGACGAGTTCTGCCGGGAAAACCTGCAGTGACATTCGATCGCTGGTGGCAGTGCGAAGGCGACTGGGTGGAGCCGCCGAACAACCGTCGCGATGGCGAAAGCGGTGTGAAGCGCGTGCGCGATCCGCGACTCGGCTTGCTTTATGTGAAACTGCAGACCAACCATCTTTATCGCAGCTTGCGCTACCCGCTGGGGCGGCCGACGGTACTGCGCGAGTGCGATGCATTGCGTGCTGTCGCTGCACTCGGCATCAGCGTGCCTGAAATCGTGTATGCCGGCGACAGGAAACAGGGGCGCCGCTGGCAGGCCGTGCTGGTCACGCGTGCACTGGAAGGTTACCGCGACATGTTCTACTGGGATTTGCGCCGTTCGCAAGCTGTGATCGGCGACGAACGGCACCGGGAAATGGCGCGGACTGTCGGCAAGATGCTGGGTGTCCTGCACGGCCATCACTGGCAGCACACCAACCTGTACCCGAACCATGTTTTTGTCAGCAGTGAAAGCGGTGACGAACCGCTCCGTGTGGCGCTGATCGATCTCGAAAACAGCCGCCGGCGCTTGTCGGCGTCCAGGGCAGCCGACCGCGACCTGCTGCAGTTGCGCAAGCGTTGCCCGATGTTCAGCGAGGCCGACTGGGCGCTGCTGATGCAGGAACACGCGGCCAGTATGGCGGCCGTCAGAACACGCCGGGTATGAAACGCCAGCTGCGCTGCATGTAGTCCACATAGGCCTGGCCGAAGTAGATCCGGTTCTCGCGCTCTTCTGCCAGTGCAGTCAGTGCCAGTGTTGCTGTCGCGCCGCAAGCCAGCGCGAATCCCGGCCACCATGATGGCTGCTTGAAATACAGTCCCCACGCCAGCAACAACAGCGAACCGTACAGCGGATGACGGATGTGGCGATAGATCCCGTGTGTGACCAGCTGTGCGGTTTTCTCGAAACCGAGCAGCGCCGGGTCATTGCGCAATGCATCGCTGGCGCCGTGTTGTTTCAGCAGGATGAATCCCCCTACTACGGGCGGAAGGGACAGGAACAGCAACAGCCACGACAGCAATTGGTACCACGCGAACCGGTGCTGGAACCAGAAAGGCGCGTTGTGCAGCAACAACACCAGCATGCACTCCCACGCGAGGAAGCGGTAGAAGCCGTGTGAGCGGATATCGCGCAGGCAGTGGCGCGAAAGGAATGCCAGCAGTAGCGTGCCGGCAAAAAACAGCAGGTACTGCATGGAATCAGCCCGTCATGCCGCCATTGACGGAAATGACCTGACGCGTGATGTAGGCAGCGGCATCTGAAAAAAGGTAGGCCACGAGACTGGCGACTTCGTCGGCGGTACCCATGCGGCCGGCGGGAATAATTTTTAGCGCATGTTCCAGTACCTGTGCATCGGTGGCCATCTCGGTTTCGATCAGGCCGGGTGCAACGCAGTTGACAGTGATCTTGCGCGAGGCGAGTTCCACGGCCAGTGCCTTGCATGCACCGATCAACCCGGCTTTCGATGCGCTGTAGTTCACTTGACCGCGATTGCCCATCACGCCGGAAACGGAAGACATCGCGACGATACGGCCGCCCTGACGTGTGCGGATCATCGGCATCACCAGCGGGTTCAGCACGTTGTAGAAACCGTCGAGGTTGGTGTGGATGACAGCATCCCAGTCCTCACCGCTGATAGCGGGAAAGGCGTTGTCGCGCGTGATGCCTG
>CALMIC010000226.1 GCA_937864065.1 uncultured Cellvibrionales bacterium
CTTGACGTGTTGGATCGCGCGCAGGTCTTTCGAGTTCATGATGTAGGTGCCATGCTCGTCCTCGTAGGCGGGCATGTATTCACCGGGGCGGTTTTCTTCCTGTAGCAGGAACACCCGGTCCTGGATATTGAGCAGCTGCCCTTTGCTCACCGGGTCGGCGGGGCTGAGTGATGGGTCCCAGCTGCCGACTTCGCCTTGCGGGGCAGGGCGGTTGCTGCCGATGGTCTGGCGGGCGGCGTCGATCTGTTGCTGGACCTCCGGGTTGACGGCCACGATATCGCCTTCCGGGGTTTCCACAGCGTCGTGGGTGTCATATTTCCAGCGGCAGGAATTGGTGCAGGCGCCCTGGTTGGAGTCGCGGTGGGTCATGTAGCCGGACAGCAGGCAGCGTCCTGAGTAGGCAATGCACAGCGCGCCGTGCACGAACACTTCCAGCTCGATATCCGGGCAGCGCTGGCGGATTTCCTCGATCTCGTCCAGCGACAGCTCGCGTGACAGGATGACCCGCTTGATGCCCTGGCGCTGCCAGAACTTGACTGCGGCCCAGTTGACCGCATTGGCCTGGACCGACAGGTGGATGGTCATATCCGGCCAACGGTCGCGTACCATCATGATCAGGCCCGGGTCGGACATGATCAGGGCATCCGGTCCCATGGCGATCACCGGTTCCATGTCGCGCAGGTAGGAGCGGATCTTGTCGTTGTGCGGGGCGAGGTTGCTGGCGACAAAGAATTGCTTGTTTTGTGAATGCGCTAACGAAATGGCTTCAGAAAGCTTCTCTAAGTGGTTGAATTCGTTGTTTCTTACCCGTAGGCTATACCGTGGCTGGCCAGCGTAGACGGCATCGGCGCCATAGGCGAAAGCATACTGCATGCTCTTGATGGAACCGGCTGGCGACAGAAGTTCAACCTGTTTCATGCTATGTTGCTACTGGCTGGAAAGGGCGGGCAGCATATAACAAGGTCTGGCGCAACAAAAGCAGCAAGAAAAGCAGGGGAATGCTTATGTTTTCAGGCTACACCAGTGGCGAGTACCAGTCGGTAGTGTTCTTTGTCGACGGCCACGTTGACCGTGAAATGATGTTCACCGAATTCGAGGCTGTGCTGGACAATTTCGTGCCGCTGCCCGCGTATGCCGACCAGACGATCCAGGCGGTTTGCCTGGGCATCAATGGCCAGCTGAAGATCGTCTCTGCCGTTTTCTTTCTCGTCAGCTTTGATGCCGCCGGCAACGCGGATCGAAAATGGAATGTGCCACTGCAGCAGTTGATTGAACAAGCGGAATTCGGCCCGGATCTCGGTGCTGGCCCCATCCGTCTCTGTTGCCGCAGCCAGTGCCCGGTCGAGTGGCATGTTCAGGACCTGTGGGATCCGGACATGAGCCGCCAGCCGAATGATTTCGTGTTGCTGCGCGACCTGGTGCGACGCAACCGGCTGGGCTTCAAGGAATTGCCGCTGGAGGTTGATGATATCCACGACCTGCAGGCGAGGGCAGGGGCCGTGCCGATGCTCGGCGGTGGCGGAATGGGTGGTGGCCTGGTATTGCCATCTGAAGGAGAGTTGAGCGATGCCGACAAGGCGTTGGCCCACTCCCTTATCCAGTATATCCGCAAGAAAGTGGCAACCGACAATGAAGGACAGCTGGAGCAACTGGAACGCCAGTACCAGTTGCAACTGACCACACAGAAAAACAAGGCGGATGACCAGATCCGTGAGCTGGAGCAGCACCACAGCGACGAATTGCGCCAGTTCCAGTCCCATTTGCAGCAGATGCAGGAATTGCTCGACCAGGAAAAGCAGCAGGCCGAGTCATTGCGCCGTCAGGTGCAGGAACAGCAGCAGATGGCCGACAAGCTGCGCGAGAGTTTCCATGAGCAGCTCGCCGAAACCCGGCAAGTGGAAGGCAACCAGATTGAATTGCTGAAGGCCAATTTCGAGGCCGAGCTTGAACTGCGTGTACAGGGTATTACCGGAGAATTCGAGAAACAGCTCGATGCCAAGGACGTTGAAATTGCCTACAAGAACGAGCAGCTTTCATTGGCACAGGATGAAATCCGGCAATTGCATGAAGAGCATGCGCAGCTGATCAAGGAAGCCGGCGAGCAGTTTATTTCCCGCTTGCGCGACAACAAGGTTACCTTCATGGCCTACCACCCAGGTGTTGGCAACATGACGATAGATCTCGACAGTATCGGCATCTATCTCGAGAACCCTATCGCCTATGCAGCCAGTATCTGCAAGGTCAGTGAAGCCGACTACCGCGCCTGGATTGCCCATTACAACAATCCCGTTTGCTGTGAATATTCGGCTGCCAAGGGCGAGACTTGCGGCAAGAAACTGCGTCGTGTGGAGACACCGACCCAGTTTGTGTCGGGTCGTTCCGACCGCTGCCCACTGCACTGGACGTTCAGCGCCGATGCAATGAAACCATCACCCCTGGCGGCTGCACCGGAAGCCTGACAGCAGTCGTGCCGTCGCCTAAAGGTTGTTTGCCAGCGCGGCTTCGGTAGGCCTGGCTTCGATGTAATCCGCCAGGATCCTGGCGCTTTCCATCAACAGGAAGTCGTCCTTAGGATTCTTGTCCTCACGCCTTTTCTGTACGTCATCTTCCAGTTCCTGCATGGTCTTGAACGGCTGCAATCCACGGTGGCTGCGCAAGGTATTGCTGATCTTCAGTACCATCGCGTCTTCTTCCTGTTTCAGCTTTTCGCGCTCGGCCATGTTGAGCGGCAGGGTCTTGCGCTTGCGCTGCTGGTCTGCCCAGTCGCGCTGTTGCAACAATACGCTGTATTCGACATTGCCTTTCATACGCCCTTCGTGGCGATTTTTCAGTGCCGGAACTGCACTGGCGATATCGGCAAAACGGTAGTGCGGGGCTGGCTGGATCCTGTCCCAGGGCAGGGCATGTTCCAGTGCTGATTCACCTACTTCATCGTACGGCAGCAGCGCAGGGAAGTTGATGTCAGGCACCACGCCGCGATGTTGTGTGCTGTCGCCGGAGACGCGGTAGAACTTGGCTTCCGTGATCTTCAGTTTGCCCTGGTACAGGGGGACCAGTGTCTGCACGGTTCCCTTGCCGAAAGTCTGGTCACCGACGATCAGGCCGCGCTGGTAATCCTGGATCGCGCCGGCAAAAATTTCTGACGCGGATGCACTCAAGTGATTCACGAGCACCAGCATGGGCTTGTTGTAGTTATTCGAATTCATCGCCCGGTTGCGGCGATCGACGCGATTGTCCGATGTAAGGATCTGCACCACGGGCCCCTGGTCAATGAACAGGTCGGTCAGTTGTGTTGCCTCAAGCAGTGAACCGCCGCCGTTGTCGCGCAAGTCAATGACCACGCCATCGACGTCTTCCTTTTCCAGTTGATCAAGGATCATCGCCACATCGCGCGTGGTGCTCTTGGTGTCAGGATCGCCGCGCCGTAAGGCATCGAAATCGAGATAGAAATTGGGAATCGTGATGATGCCAATGCGGCGTGGCTGGCCAGGCCTGGCTCCCTGGATCTCGACAACATCCTTGCGGGCCGCCTGTTCTTCTAGTTTGACCTTTTCGCGACGGATCGCGATGTTCTTGATGGCGGCATCGCCGCGTTTGACCTGCAGGCGCACCCAGCTGTCGGCCTTGCCGCGGATCAGCTCAACCACTTCATCCAGCCGCCAGCCAATGACATCTTCCCATTCCTCGCTGTTCTGTCCCTGCGCAATCGCGATGATATGGTCACCAGGCTTCATCTCGCCCTGTTTTGCTGCCGGTCCGCCAGGCACCAGCCGGACAACGCGGGTCATTTCGTCATCCTTTTCCAGCACAGCACCGATGCCTTCCAGTGACAATTTCATGCTGATGTCGAAATTTTCCGCCGATTTTGGCGACATGTAATTGGTATGCGGGTCATACAGCTCGGTGTAGGCATTGATGAACAGTTCAAAGTTGTCCATCGAGGTCTGCTTCTGCAGACGCTCCAGCTGGTTCTGGTAACGGCGGGTGAGGGTGGTGGCGATGTTGTCGGTGGGCTTGTCCGCCAACTTAAGGGTCAGGATCGCGTTTTTCAGGTAACGCAGCCAAAGGGCATCGGCTGCCTGTCGGTCAGCAGGCCACGGGCTGTGCTTGCGATCAATCTCGACCTGGTCAGTGCCGCTGAACTGTTCGCTTTTCACCAGGGGCCCGATCTGTTGCAGGATCCACTGCAACCGTTCCGTATAGCGTTCGTAAAAGCGCTGGTAGATGACCCTGGGCGCTTTCAGCTGGCCACTGCCGAGTTCGTCATCCAGTACATCGCGGTAGGCGGCAAATTCGTCAATATCGGACTGCAGGAAAATCTGCCGGTTCGGGTCCAGCATCTCCAGGTAGTTGTCGAGTAATTCTGACGACAACGCATCATCCAGTTTCTGCTTGCGGAAATGCTTCTCCTGCATGATGGTGACGATGTCGCGCGTCAGTTGCACCTGCACGGTTTCCTGCGGCCATGCCACAGGCGCGGTTTTTTGCGGCTCAGTGGCAATCACTGCCTGGCTCGTGATGCCAAGCAACAGGGCTGCCAGCAGTGCGCGCGATGTCGAAGTCAGGGCGGCGGCGTTGGGTCGGTATTTCAGCATTTCCATGGTATACAGCATTATCCGGCTATAGAATTTAACATAATATAGATTATGCGAAGTCCTAGGTGGTATGGAGGCTCAATGTCGAGGATTCAGGGTTTCTATGATGACAGCGGCAAACGGACCTGTACACAGAGCCCCTGGCTACCATCGGCATCCTGGAGCTCGATCTGCCCACCATGCAACCGGACAATTTCACGGGCTATGGCGAGCCCCAGGCCCGAACCGCTAACGCCTGAGGCATGGCTATCGCCGCCAACACGGTAAAAACGGTCAAACACCCGCTCTCGTTCAGCGGCTGGTATGCCAGGCCCGTTGTCACAGATAGCAACCAGGGCGTTGCCGCCTTCCTGCGCAAGGCGCAGGCTGATCCTGCCACCTGTTTGTGTATAGACAATGGCGTTATGCAACAGGTTGCGCAACAACATGGCCAGCGCGGCAGGATCACTGCGAACCTCCAGGCTGTCGTTGGTGGTATCCAGTTGTACCTCCTGCTGTTTGGCCAAAGCGAATTCCGCTTCGTCGGCCAGCACCTCGCGGCACAGTGGCAACAAGGCAACCTGCTGCAGGTTGCGCGAAAAGTAATCGGGCTCCAGGCGATTGAAATACAGCAACTGCTCAAGTAAACGCTGCATCTGGTCACAACTCTGGCGTGCCCTGGCAAGTTCCTGTTTGCCAGTATCCGGCGAGCGATCGCCGGCAGCCAGGGCATACTCAAGGTTTGCCAGGTGCAATTTCAGCGCAGCCAGCGGCGTCTTGATTTCATGGGCTGCATCTGCACTGAAACGCCGTTCGCGCTCCAGCGATGCCCTCACACGCGCCAGCAAGCTGTCGATATTGTCGACCAGTACCTGCACTTCGGTTGGTACAGCTGGAATCTGTAAGGGCCTGATATCGCCTGGCGAACGACGTGTGATGGCATCGGCAATTACAGACAATGGTGCCAGTCCGCGCCTGAGTATCCAGCGGATCAGCACCAGCGCCAGCAATGCACCAGCCACCAGCGGAAAAATGACAGTTCTCGCCACAGCGGCCACCAGCTCCTCGCGGATGTCGAGTGACTCCGCCGCCATGTACCACTGCCGGCTGGCCGGGTCATGCAGCACGAACACCTGCCATGGTGTGTTATCCAGCATGATGCGATGGAAACCCTCATTGAACGGTGCCAATGCCTCAACGGGGGCGCTGGCAGAACGCGCCGTCAGTGTCTTGCTGGCATGCCAGATCTGGAAGGAAATCTTGTTCTCATACTTGTGGGCGATACCAGTCTCCAGCAGTCCTTCCTGTTCCAGTACGCGGTATGCCGGTTGGCTCTGGTTATAGGCAGCAATCAGGCGCGTGTACTGTGCCAGCTGTGCATCAAATACTTCATCGATTTCATGGCAGGTAGTCAGGTAGGCATAAATCGCTGCAATAGACATCACCAACACCAGTGACAGCGCGAGTGAATAAAGCAGGAATGTGCGGATCGATCTCACTAGCCGGCACCGTCACTGGCAACATAACCGATGCCGCGCAAGGTCTTGATCAACTCGGGATAAAATTTCTTGCGCAGGTTGTGGATATAGACTTCCAGCGTATTGCTGCTGATGTCATCATCCCAACTATAGAGCGCCTGCTGCAACTGTTCGCGTGTCAGTACCCTGCCCGGCTTCTCCAGCAAGACACGCAACAAGGCTAGTTCACGGCGCGACAGGTTCACCGGTGCATCGTGATAGGTGGCCGTGTGGTTAGCTGTATCAAGCCGGATATTGCCAAAGATGATGGTACTGCCCTGCTGTTCTCCCTGGTGCGAACGGCGCAGCAGGGAACGCAGGCGTGCCATCAATTCCGCCCGCTCGAACGGCTTGGTCAGGTAATCATCGGCACCGCTATCCAGACCTTCCACACGCGATCCAATCGCATCCCGTGCAGTGAGGATCAGCACAGGGACAGTGAGTCTTTTCTTGCGCCATTCACGCAGCAGCGTCAGCCCGTCGATGCCTGGCAAACCGAGATCCAGGATCACGACGTCGAAATGTTCAGTAAACGGCGCATGCAGTGCGTCGTTGCCGTTGCGCAGCCAGTCAACGGCATAATTTTCCTGCCGTAAAGCCGTTAGCAAGCCGTCGCCGAGTAATTCGTTGTCTTCCACCAACAAGACGCGCAATCAGGAACCCCTGCCCTGCCTGCTGGCATACTGCTTGATGATCGCCAGCTGCTTGCTGATAGCGTTATCGACGATAGCTGGCATGATCTGGTTCATGCGGGCGAAAAGCTTTTCCGGCCAGCCGAAATAACACTGTGCAGGTTTGCCTGCCAGATAGTGTTTTACAGCAGCTTGTGCCACAGCCTCTGGCAAGTCCATCGCATTGCCCAGCGCCTGGTTCATCGCTTCCACCTGTGGTGGATTGATAGCAGTTCTCGTGGCGCGCGGTGCAAAGTACAGGATGCAGATCGGGCTGTCGGCCAGCTCACGGCGCAATGCCTCACTGAAGCCGCGCAAGCCGGCTTTGCTGGCACAGTAAACCGTGTAGCCAGGATAGCCGATGGTGCCGAATGTGGAGCCGACAAACAGCACGGTAGCATTGCCAGCCTTGTGCAGTGCCGGCAGCACTGCGCGCGTCAACAGCACTGGTGCCAGCAGGTTGACTGACAGCTGGGCCTCGATCGCAGACTCTCCCTGCCCTTCCAGCAAGGCAAATTCGTTGATACCGGCGCAATGCACCAGCCCTTGCAAGCCGGAAGGCAATTCGCTGGCCATGACGGCCAGCCGTTCGCGATCAGCCGGATTGAGCAGATCCGCCACGACGGTGATGGCGTTACCGCCAACAGCAGTGATCCGTTGCCGGGTGGATTCCAGCGATTCGGCTGCCCTGCCCACCAGCATCACTGTGGCTTGCTGGCGAGCCAGCTCTTGCGCCATCGCACTGCCGATGCCACCACTGGCACCGGTCAGCAATATCGTGTGCCCTGCCAGATTCCCCACCCTTGCGCTCCTTATTTCAATGCACGGAACATGTCTGCATACAGCCGGAATATGATCCGGGCGACATGGATAATATCAGCCTGGTCTTTCGGATCGTCAATCCGGTTGACAATATTCTCGAAGAAATCGATATGTTCAAGATCCAGTGAACCGTGCGAGTACAGGTAACTGAAGGCATTTTTCGGCAGGCCCAGTTTGTTACGGATCTTGTCTGCTGCGTGGGTGGCTACATTCACGCTGGTACCTTCCAGCACATAGACCATGCCGAAAAAGCCGACCGGGTTACGGCGCGAGACAAAATCCCAGATGAAGCTGATCATCAGTTCCACCGGCAACAGCGGTGTCGCGCGGCGCACAGCTTCGGCATCACCACCACAGTTCGTGATGTCATTGAGGATCCACTCCTGGTGGCCGACTTCCTCCTCGATGTAATGGGCAATCCTGTCGCGCAACCATTCAGCACTCTCCGGGATGCGCGAGCCGACCGCCATCAGCAAAGGGGTCGTGTGCTTCACATGGTGATAGGCCTGGCCCAGGAATGCGACATATTCCTCCAACGTGATGTCACCTTGCAGCGCGGCGGTGATGAGCGGTGAAGCGAGCAAATAGTCACGCTCGGCGGCAGTTTCCTGTTGCAGGCGCTGGAAGAAGGTCTTGGTCATGCGGTAAGTTCTCCTGTACTGCTATAAAGTGCTTCAAGGGAATTGTAGAAGTGACTGGCTATGGCATCGCGACGGTTACGGCCGTTACTGGTAGCCAGGCCATTGGCATCGGTGAACGGTTCAGTAGCGCGCACATAGCGGTTGACGCGCGCATAGTCAGGCAAGCTGACATTGGCTTTTGCCACTGCACTGGCTAGCGCCACATCGGACAAGCCCGGTGCAAACAGCACGGCAGACAGCCATGGTTTTGCCTCACCAAACACGGCGGCTTGCAGGATGCCGCCCTGCCCCAGCAATTCGCTTTCGACCCATTCCGGGCTGATATTGCGCCCGAAACTGCTGATCAACAGGTGCTTGCGGCGTCCGGTGATCGAGACAAAACCGTCTGCATCGATAGTCGCCAGGTCACCTGTCGGCAACCACTCAAGGCGGCTTTCGCTGGCCGGTTGACCGAGGTAACCCAGGAAATGGCTGCCCGCCACTTCCAGTTCACCCTCCCCGTTGATCCGCACCTTCGCATGCGGCAATGGCTTACCGACAGTGCCCGGGCGATCAGCGCCAGGATGGTTGAAGCAGACGACCGAGCTGCACTCTGACAATCCGTAACCTTCATACACAGGCAAGCCTTGCACGCGTGCCAGTTGCAGCAGCTCGGCTGACACGCGAGCGCCACCGACAGCCACCATGCGCAGTGACGAGGTGTCGTACTCGCCCAGCAGTGGCAGCAAGGCTTTCAGCATCTGCGGCAGGATTATGGCGCTTTCGATGCGTTGCTCGGCCACACACTGCAGGAATGAGCGCGCATCCCATTGGCTGGAGCCTGACCAGCCGACGCCCGCCAGTGACGGCAGCACACACTCGACATCGGCAATCAGTGCCGCATAGGCACCGGCGACGTTTTCCAGCAGCACCGGCAATGGCAAGGTGCAAAGATGCCGGCTGGCCGACAGTTCGCGCATCATCCCTGCGATAGAACCCGCCACGGCCAGCTGTGCACCTTCCGAAAGGCAAACACCCTTGGCGTGACCCGTGGAGCCTGAGGTGAAAGTGATCTTGGCAGTGCGGGGCGGCAAGTCCACCGGTTGGCACTGGCGCGTCAGCCATGCCAGTCCGCCCTGCTGGCCACCAAGCCTGAAGCCGAGTGCTTGCCAATGTGGCAACTCCGGCCTGTCGGTCAGCAAGGTGTCAGCCCCGGCACTGTCGACAGCCCATTGCACTTGCGCCGCGCTGAAAAAATGCGGCAATGGAATAGCAGCTTTGCATGACAGCAATGTAGCCAGGTCAGCGACGAGCCACGCTTCGCCATTATCTGCTGACACGGCAACGGCTCCTGCAGAGGCCAGCGATGGCGCGAGCTGCGCAGCGGCCTCGAGCAGCCGTGCTGGCTGCCCTTGCGGGTCTCTGGCCGCATGCTCCTGCACAATACTGATGATGGACGGGAACATCACGCGCGACTCATGCTGCGGGCAATTGGCGGTAATGTGTCGCCAGCGCCAGCGAACAGGCCGCAGCGAGTGCCGGCTTGTCCATCAGCGCGTCATGGGCGGCTCGCGAGGAAATCGCGATCACCGTGGTTTCAGTCGAGTAGTACGTTCCCCAGGCAAAACGGGCATTGCCGAGACGCTCAGGCACGGCGCGCACCATGGGCACAAACGGTATGCCCAGCCTGAACAGCGCGTTCTGCACGGTATGGGTGGTGTTGCACACCCCCCAGGCATAGCCGCGCATATAGATCAGTTCGGTCAGCAAGGGGAACAGTGAGCGCGTCACGCCGGGATAATGCCCGGCGAGGTTGCCGATCTCGAGGATACGGTGGCGCGCGACAGGCAAGCCAGTGTGCAGGGCGACTTCCGCTTCGATCGGCCGGTCAAGGTATTGTTCGATGAACAACGTCCCATCTGCAGCCGGGCGCAGGCCAGCCACGCCGACCAGTTCGTCATGGCATGACAGCCCCAGCAGCCAGGGCATGAACTGTTGAACCACGGCCCCGTATTGTCGCAGGAACTCGTTGGCGACAAAATGTTCTATCGCACTGCGCTCCAAATCCCGTGCGCCGGCAATCACCACTTCTGGCAAACTGGCCGTAAGGCTGATACCAGCCATCGTCCCGATCCGTTCCCGGCAAGCCAACTGTACTGAACCCATCGCTGATACCCCCTCTGTTGCGATGGTGCCAGTATTCAGGCAAAGCATTAACCGAGCCTTAAGCAGGTGTGAAAAAATTGAGAAAAATCAAAAATTTCTGACTCATTCTTGCAGCAAGGGCTGCAGGCCGCTGGCTATAGCCCGGGATAGCACTTCATACCCCTGCCGGTTGGGGTGATTCCAGTCGCCGGGGCCGTGCAAGGGCGCAGCGCTCGCTGCGGTGCGCATGGCATCGGTCGTGTCGATCAGCGGCAAGCCCTGCGACTGGGCAATGCCACGCACGGTCTCGCGCATTGCGAGTGAGCGGGCCAGCAGTTTTGCCGTTGGAAACGCAGTCTCGCGCCTCTCGTAGGGTTGCACGGAGACCTGTTCCGATACCAGCGAATAGCAACTGGCCACTGAAGGGATATAGACCAGCACAAAGCGAGTGTCCGGCAATTGCTGGCGGGTGAAAAGCAGCGCCTGTTCCAGGGCGAACCATGCCTGTCGGGTCTCCTCATCCGTCAAACCCAGTGCCGGGCCCTGCAACTGGTCAGGCAGCTGTTGTTCCTGTCCCCCGATCAGCGCGCGGTTGATGGTGCCGGGCTCGCGGTACATGGCCGCGCCCATGATCCACGGCGGATCAAGGCTCGCATCGTAGCCGGGCGGCAGCGGCTCCTCGCGCAACGGTTTGCCCGCGATGGTGCGGGCGACCTTGTCGAGCAGGTGGCTGAATGGCAGGAAGCGCCAGGGGTCGTAGCTCTGTGCGAGCCGCCAGGTATCGTCGCGGTCGATCGCGAAGCGCTGCAGGTATTCGCGGTAAGTGGCAGCATCATGCTGGTGCGCGATGTCATACAGGCGCGGGAAGCTGTAATGGAAATAGGCGGCGTTGTCGTAGAGGTCATTCCCTTCGTAGAAATAGACCAGTGCGACGTCGGGATCGGGAAATTCGCCGTTGACGTAACGGCGCAGGTAGGCGAGCTGTGTCAGCGGCTCCGTCACGATTCCTCGCACACTGCCAGCACCGGCCGAGCCGAAGCTGACCACATCCCTGCCGGTAGCTTGCTGCAGCAGGTGGGCCGTGCCGTAACGCGCCATAGGCTCTTTCATGGCCTCGGTCGCCCAGTCACCCATGCCCTGCGCATGCGAATCGCCGAGCAGCGCGATGTAATGCTGCGGAATAGTGGATCGCTTGGAGGATTGCAGCGCGGGATGCAGGCCTTCATCGGTGGCACTGAGCACAAAGGCTGTCGGCAGCAAGCGCGGAAACCAGGACAGGAAAGTGACTTCCAGCGCGGCATAAGCCACAAACAGGACTAGCAGGCTGATGGCAAGGTTCTTTTTCATTGGTCGAGCATATAAAAAAAGGGCAGCGAGTGCTGCCCTTTTCTGTTCACTGCCGGGATTATTTCCAGCCAGTGATGTCGCGCAGGCCGTTGGCGATTTCAGCCAGGCTTCGCACGGTTTTCACGCCAGCATCTTCCAGCGCGGCGAACTTCTCGTCAGCCGTGCCCTTGCCACCGGAGATGATCGCACCGGCATGGCCCATGCGCTTGCCTTTCGGGGCAGTGACACCAGCGATGTAGGAAACCATCGGCTTGGTGACGTTCTGCTTGATGAAGGCTGCCGCTTCTTCCTCTGCTGAACCGCCGATCTCGCCGATCATGACGATGGCTTCGGTCTGCGGGTCGTTCTGGAACATGGCCAGGATGTCGATGAAGTTGCTGCCCGGGATCGGGTCGCCGCCGATGCCGACGCAGGTCGACTGGCCGAAGCCGGCGTCGGTGGTCTGCTTGACGGCTTCATAGGTCAGCGTGCCGGAGCGCGACACGATGCCGACCTTACCCGGCTTGTGGATGTGGCCCGGCATGATGCCGATCTTGCACTCGCCCGGGGTGATGACACCAGGGCAGTTCGGGCCGATCAGGCGCACGCCAAGGGTGTCGCACACGATCTTGCACTCGAGCATGTCGAGGGTCGGGATACCTTCGGTGATGCACACCACCAGCTTCACGCCGCTGTTGGCGGCTTCCAGGATGGAATCCTTGCAGAACGGTGCCGGCACGTAGATCACGGATGCATCCGCGCCGGTTTCTTTCACGGCATCAGCCACGGTGTTGAACACCGGCAGGCCGAGGTGCTTGCTGCCGCCCTTGCCCGGGGTGACTCCGCCGACCATTTTCGTGCCGTACTCGATTGCTTGTTCAGAGTGCTTGGTGCCCTGTGAACCGGTGAAACCCTGGCAGATGACCTTGGTGTTCTTGTCGATCAGGATACTCATTTGGCACCTCCGGCAGCGGCCACTACGCTCTGTGCTGCTTCAGTCAGACCGTTGGCAGCAATGATGTTCAGGCCTGATTCGGCCAGTTTCTTGGCACCGAGTTCGGCGTTGTTGCCTTCAAGGCGCACAACTACCGGCACTTTCACGCCCACTTCTTCCACGGCACTGATGATGCCGTCGGCAATCAGGTCGCAACGCACGATACCGCCGAAAATGTTGACCAGTACCGCTTTGACGTTGCTATCAGACAGGATGATCTTGAACGCTTCGGTCACGCGCTCTTTCGTCGCGCCGCCGCCGACATCGAGGAAGTTCGCTGGCTGGCCGCCGTGCAGCTTGATGATGTCCATCGTGCCCATCGCAAGACCGGCGCCGTTGACCATGCAACCGATGTTGCCTTCCAGAGCGACGTAGTTGATTTCCCACTGTGCGGCGTTGGCTTCACGCTCGTCTTCCTGGGTCGGGTCGTGCATTTCACGCAGTTGCGGCTGGCGATACAGTGCGTTGCCGTCGGCCGCGATCTTGGCATCCAGGCAGTGCAGGTTGCCGGCCTTGGTGATGACCAGCGGGTTCACTTCGATCAGCGCCAGGTCTTTTTCCTGGAACAGTTTGGCGAGGCCGAGGAAGATGTTGGTGAACTGCTTGATCTGTTCGCCCTGCAGGCCGAGCTTGAAGGCCAGTTCGCGGCCCTGGTACGGCTGTGCGCCGGTCAGCGGGTCGATGGTGGCCTTGAGGATTTTTTCCGGGGTCTCGTGCGCGACTTTCTCGATTTCCACGCCGCCTTCAGTAGAGGCCATGAAAACGATGCGGCGGCTGGAACGGTCCAGCACGGCGCCGAGGTAGAGTTCCTTGTCGATGTCGGTGCAGGCTTCCACGAGGATCTTGTGGACCGGCTGGCCGTTCTCGTCTGTCTGGTAAGTCACCAGGCGCTTGCCCAGCCACTGGGCGGCAAAATCCTTGATCTCATCCTTGCTCTTGACCAGCTTGACACCGCCAGCCTTGCCGCGTCCGCCGGCGTGAACCTGGGCTTTGACAACCCATTCCTTACCACCGATGGTATCGGCTGCCTCGACTGCCTCTTTGGCAGAGCTCACAGCGTAACCCTTGGATACGGGCAAGCCGTACTGGGCGAACAGCAGTTTGCCCTGATACTCATGAAGATTCATGTTTTACCGCTCTCTGATGACCCGGCAA
>CALMIC010000227.1 GCA_937864065.1 uncultured Cellvibrionales bacterium
CGTATCCTTTTCGATGCAATACGAAAAAGGAAACTTCCTGCTTTGATTTTTATTATCCGAAAACAGCATCGTTCCGATGATCGCCCAGGCGAATACCAATACCACCACGATGGCCAGAATTCCCAGCCCGGCCACCGGCCCAGGCGCCGCCGCTGTGGGCGCCGAAGTTGCATCTGTCATTATGAAATCCCCTCCGCCGCGTTTTCGAAGTAACGGCCGTCAGCGGGCGCTACCCATTCGCCGCCGATGAAATTGTCATAGCGCGATTTGAAGGAAACTACAGATCCTTCCTGGCCGGGTTGTGCATACGTCATTTTATTTTCCTCATGTGATGGACAGATTGATTATGGGTTATAGGTAAAGCGAAATCAGGAAGGCGCCGGCTGTCTGAGCTGATACATCACCTGTGACAATGGACGTGAATACCTCTGGACTCAAAAATCTCCGTACAGCGGTCAAGCTCCGCGTCCGGCATGAACTTGCCTGTCCCTTCACCGAAGTCCAGACGCTGGACACTGCCGAAGCGTGGCAGCTTGTCGAGCCAAATCGGGTTGTACGGCAAGATCTGCATGTTCTTTACGCCGTTCTCGAGCATAAAGTCAGCAATGGCACTGAGGTTTTCATCCGTGTCGGTGATAAAGGGCACCAACGGGACCCGCGGCAGAACCTCGATCACCGAATCCCGTGCCAGGGCCTGGACCTTCCTGAAGTTCTCATGAATAGAATGGTTGGGAACGCCGCAGTACTGCTTGTGCGCATCGCTGTCCATCAACTTGAGATCAAAGTAGATGGTGTCGGTGTAGGGCAATACCAGATTTTCAAATACCTTGTAATTGAATAGGCCCGCTGTCTGGATCAGCGTGTGAACATTCCGCTGCTTCAGCCGCGAGAACAGTTCGCCGACCGAATCCATCTGCATCAGCGCCTCGCCGCCGGAGACAGTAACCCCGCCGCCGGAGGCCTCGAAGAAGGCCTCGTCTTCAAGCACCTTCTCCACCAGATGATCCATGTCGATGTCATTGCCACAGCGCTCCAGAGCACCGGATGGGCAGACATCAACGCACTTGAAGCACTGGGTGCATTTGTCGCGGATGATTTTGTCGGGCGAACTCAGGTCGATCGCCTGCTCGGGGCAGGCGTCAGCACAGTCGTGACAGCTGATGCACTTCTCTGCATCATAGGAGAGTTCGTAACCGGTGTTGATGCTTTCCGGATTCTGGCACCAGGTACAAGACAGCGGGCAGCCCTTGAAGAACACCACGCTGCGAATACCCGGCCCGTCGTCCAGGGTGTTTCTCTTGATGTCGAAGTACAGCGAAGCCTTCCTTGGCTCGGTAACTGCTATCGCATCAATCAGGCTTGCATCAGGCCCCATTACTGCTCCGCCCCATTACTGCTCCGGGATATCACCTCATCCTGCATTTCAGGTGATAGATCGTTGAAGTACGCCGAGTAGCCAGATACCCGAATCAGCAGGTTGGGGTGCAACTCCGGGTTGTCCCGTGCCTCAATCAGGATTTTCGGATCCAGCATATTGGCCTGCACCTGCATACCGTGCCGTTTGAAGTACACC
>CALMIC010000228.1 GCA_937864065.1 uncultured Cellvibrionales bacterium
CGAAATACAACGGCTGGGCGCTGGCACGCTTCCAGGACATCTGGGATGCCAGCACCAAGGTAGACGAGAACTGCACGTTCACGAAAGGCCAGACACCAGGCCAGGTGTTGCTCGGCGAGCCTGTACCACAGACCTTCATGACCATGGACGCACCGGAACACCGCAAATGGCGCGGCCTGATCCGCCACGAATTCACCCCGGAAGGCGTGAAGGAAAGCGAGGCCCGCCTGCGTGCGCTGACGAAAGAGTTGCTGGCTCCCCTGCTGAAAAAAGGCGAGTTCGATATCTACAGCGAGCTGGCCAACCGCGTCACCTGTATCAATGCCGGCTACAACCTCGGCCTGCCGCGCGAAGACGCCGAGAAATGGCGCAGCCTGATTGACGACATGCTGCACCGCGAAGAAGGTCAGGTCGGTGGCGGGTCTCCGCGTAACCAGGCCGCTGCCGGCGAGCTGTTCGGCTATTTCGGACAGTATGTGCACCAGCTGCGCACCAATCCCGCGCTGGCCCAGCGCTATACCAAGATATTCCTCGAAGCGAATGTCGATGGGCGCACCCTCACCGACGAAGAAATGATGTTCTACCTGTTCGCGCTGCTGGTAGTGGGCTCCGAGACCACGCCCATTACAGTCGCCGGCACTTTCTGGAATCTTGAGCACAACCCGGAACAGAAAGCCGCCGTGCTGAAAGAAGTGGCAGCAGGCAAGTTCGACCTGGCCCGCAAGGCATTCCTCGAAACCGCCCGCTACGACCAGCCGACCAACATGCTGGCACGGGTGGCGAAAAAGGATTTCGAGCTGAACGGAGTCCAGGTCAAGGCCGGCCAGCCTCTGCTGTTCCTGTATGCATCGGCCGAACGCGACGAGAGTGTGTACCCGGATCCGGACAAGTTTGACCTGTACCGCCAGCCGACCGAGAAAAGCCTGATGTTCGGCCACGGCGGTCACAAGTGTCTCGGCATGCATCTCGGCGTGATGATGGGCTGCATCCTGGTGGAGGAAATCCTCAAGGCAGCGCCGGACTTCACCGTGGTCGATAACAAATGTGAGCGCCTGTATGGCGAGCACCTGTCCGGCTGGGGCAAGGTCACCATCAAGTTCAAGCCGCACGCCTGATGCAATGGCAGGACGGATGAAAAGGGGTGCTCCGGCATCCCTTTTTTATTGGTCGTCTTTTTAATTGGCAGCGGTCTGTGCCAAACTTCCCGCCATGACTGACACGATCCCCGGCCCCATTGCCCTCACCCTCTATGCCGGCCTGGCACTATGGCAATGGCGCAGTTGGTCTGCCATGCAGCCGGAACCGCCACGCGCGCATTTTCTCGGCCTCGCTGCACTGGCGTTGTGCCTGCACGGTTTCAGCGTGTACTCGCTGATCGACACCACCAGCGGTTTCCATTTCGGATTTTTCCGCGTTGCCTCACTGATTTTCTGGGTCATCAACATCACTGTGGTGGCCAGCAGCCTGAAGCTGCCTGTGCGGACACTGTTGCCGCCGCTGTTTGCTATGACAGCCATCGCCATCGCCTGCTCGCTGTTCATCAACAGTCCCTACACGCCGCACGCGTTCAGCTATCCGCTGGCATTGCATATCCTGCTGTCACTGCTCGCCTACAGCATGCTGACTATTGCGGCAATGCAGGCGCTGGCGCTTTCCGCCCAGGATCGCCTGCTGAAAACGCGCCAGCTGCAAAAGGCCATGGCCTACCTGCCGCCGTTGCAGACGATGGAGTCGCTGCTTTTCGAGATGCTGCACGCCGGCACGGCACTGCTGGCCCTGTCAATCGCCAGCGGCCTGTTGTTCCTGGATGACATCCGCGAACAGCATCTCGCGCACAAGATGTTTTTCTCGTTTGCCGCCCTGTGTGTCTACG
>CALMIC010000229.1 GCA_937864065.1 uncultured Cellvibrionales bacterium
ATGCCGGCGAAACTGGCGGGATCCCGGTACGCTGTGCCAGAGTCCCAGCAGGTGACGCGTCAGCACTGTCAGTGACACACCCTGCGCAAACTGTTGTTCGCAGTAAGCGGCATAGGCGCGGGTGACGGCAATCCTGTCGGCTTTTTCATGTTCATCACCAAACAGCACACTGTCTGCATCGGCAAGGAAGAAGGTGTTGTGCCAGGCTTCACGACCGATCATCACGCCGTCGACATGCTGCAGGTGTTGTTGTGCTTCAGCGAGCGTTTTTATTCCGCCGTTGATGACGATGGCCAGTTCCGGACGTAATGCTTTCAGGCGATAGACCCAGTCGTATTTCAGCGGCGGTATCTCACGGTTTTCTTTCGGGCTCAGTCCTTGCAGCCAGGCATTGCGGGCATGCACGATCACGGTGCGGCACGGGCTGTCAGTGGCGATGTCGATGAACTGCAGGAATTCGTCGAAGCTGTCCTGCTGGTCGATGCCGGTGCGGCACTTCAACGTGACCGGTACATCGCTTCCGTCTGACAGCGCGCGCAGGCAGTCGCGCACCAATACCGGTGTCGCCATCAGGCAGGCACCGAAGGCGCCACTCTGCACGCGGTCGCTCGGGCAGCCGCAGTTCAGGTTCAGTTCGCCGTAACCGTAAGTCTGCGCGATCTGTGCGCTGTCACGCAACGCTGTGGGATCGGAACCACCGAGTTGCAGTGCGACCGGCTGTTCCTCGCGGCCGAAGCCGAGCAGGCGTTCGCGCTGGCCGTGCAGGATCGCGCCAGTGGTGATCATTTCAGTATAGAGCATGGTGTGTCGCGTCAGCAGGCGCACGAGATAGCGGAAGTGCCTGTCAGTGACGTCGATCATCGGCGCCACCGAAAAGCGGTGCAAGGATGTGTTCATGCCGCTGGCGGTGCGGGGTTCTGGCGTTGCTGTATACGCTTGGTCTGGCGACGGTTCCAGTCGCGCCGCACATGCCAGCGCCAGAATCCCTGCACGGCAAAATAGCTGCTGAACCCGAGCAGTGTGCCGATGATCATGCAGCCCAGCAGCAGCGGCTGCCATACCTGCATCAGCATGTCCTTGAAGGCATTGAATTCCTCGACCAGGCTTGCCTTGGTCCACTCGAAATCAAGTAGGGCGTTCAGGTTGACATGGTGATCCATCGGGATGAACCACAAGCCGATTTTCAGCGCGAGATAAAGGATCGGTGGGCTGGTCAGCGGGTTGGTGATCCACACCAGGCCGCAGGCAATTGGCAGGTTGCCGCGAATCCAGATCGCGATGACGGCAGCCACGAGCATCTGCCCCGGAAAAATGATGAAGGCAAAACCGGCGAACATACCGGCGAGGAACGCGCGCGCAACACTGTGGCGGTTCAGGTGCCAGAGGTTGGGATCGTGGATGCGGTCACCGAGTGCTGACAGGTTGCCGCTGGCAATGAGCTTGTGCCTGTCGATACTGATGCGTCTGAATATCTTGCGTGCCATAAACCAGCAGGTCACGAGGGGAGCCGTCATTATCCACAAAATGACTGCGGCTGCACCTGTGCCGGATGTGGGCTCAGGCGGATGTATCGAGCAGGAATGGCAGTAATGTGTCCAGCAGCGCCTGCGGCCGCTCTTCCGGGATGAAATGGCCGCAAGCAATGCCGGCGCATTGCAGGTGGCTGAAAGGTGCGCTGATGCTGTCCGAGTAGGCATCACCGGCAGGCAGGTAACCGGGCAGCGGCTGCCCGTCGCGGAAACCTTTGGGCTGCAGCATGGGTGTGTAGATGAACAGGCTGCTGTGGCCGGTTTTCCTGCCGAGGTCTTCGGGGGCAAAACAGATGGCGCTGCGGTAATCCGGATGACGGAACGGGCCACCCTCGTGCAGCCAG
>CALMIC010000230.1 GCA_937864065.1 uncultured Cellvibrionales bacterium
GACGCGAGGTGGCCTTGACAGCGGTGTGACATTGACGGGCGAAAGCAAGGCTAACGACGCCAACCTGACCGTGACCGTGACCAGTGATGACGGTTCAGGTTGCTACAGTGGCATGTGCCCGGATGACATCCTGGTGATCAGCGATTGCACCAAGACCAAGATTTTCCAGGCGACCAAACTGCAACAGGATGGTGAAATGATCGTGCATGACAAGAGCGGCCTGAACCGCTGTTCCAGCTGGGGTGGCAACGGTGCCAATGCGGTTGACTTCAAGGCTGGCGCCAAGATCATGAAGATGCAGAGCAATTTCTACTACATCGGCAACAATGCGGCAGGCAACCCTGCGCTGTACCGCCGTGGCATTACCGGTGCTTCGGTCGAGTTGCTCGAAGGCGTGGAAGACATGCAGCTGGAATTCGGTATTGACAAGGATACCGGCGATAACAATTACGTGGTTGACGAGTGGACGACTGCAAACAAGGTGACGAGCGGCCAATGGGATTCATGGGATACCGATGAGCAGGTGGTTATAGCGGTGCGCTATTCGCTGCTGGTGCGTAGCATCGAGAATGTGCTGGACGAGCCCCAGGCTTACAACTTCAACGGCAAGGATTATGTTGGCGGTGTGCAGGGTACTGCTGCCACAGCAGCATCTGACCGCCGTTTGCGCCAGATATTTACCAGCACACTGGGCGTGCGCAATAGACTGAACTGATTGAGGAGTCTGTTTATGTATGTATCAAAACTGTTAATACACCGAAATCCCCGTGCAGTGCGGGTTCGCCAGCAGGGTGCGGCATTGGTGGTCGGGCTGATCATGTTGTTGTTGCTGACACTGATCGGCGTCGCCGGCATGCGCGACACCCTGTTGCAGGAAAAGATGGCCGGCAACATGCGCGACCGTGAAATGGCGCTGCAGGCGGCAGAAGCGGCCCTGCGTGCCGGTGAAGCCGAACTGATGAAGCTGGATGAGCCGGTTTTCAATGGTTCCGGCCGCTATGATACGGCGAAAACCACGGATACCGCGCGAGAGGATAAAAACGGCAACAACGTGTCGGAGGCTTTTTTCTGGGCGACGGTGTGGGGAGATGACAAGTGGGACGATGGCAATTCGGTGCTATACCCCAATGCATTGCCTGGTGTGAAAGATAAGCCGCGCTATGTGATTGAACGGCTGAATCCCAACATGACCGACCGTT
>CALMIC010000231.1 GCA_937864065.1 uncultured Cellvibrionales bacterium
GAACGCTGCGCGAAGGTCTCGCCGATGGCGGCAAACAAATACGGCGTCGCCAGGCCGTTTCATCGCATCAATGGCGAGCATCAACCCGAGGGTGCAATTCTGCAGGCTTGCGACAGCGCCTTCGCCGGCAAAGTATTCGTCGAGGATACGCTGCTCGAACTGTGTGTTGAGCGGACCGAAATTGGTGTACCAACGGCGCTCGTCCATGCCTTCAAGGTAATGGGCATAACTGGAAAGCGGTACCAGCTGCGGACGGAGGAAAGGGATATTAGCCATTGCGCTGGTTTCTTTCCTTGTAGTGGTAAAGCATCGGCTCCGGAAACCGTGCCGCCTTGACACCCAGATAACGGAACTTGCGGAAACGGTTCCAGTCACCCGGTTCTTTCAAGCGGTAGGCATTGATATCCCACCCGATGCGGCGGAACCATTTGTGGTAGAAAACCGAGGATGTGGTGACCTGCCCGGCGGCAAAATCCTGAGCATCTTTCAGCAACCATTTGTCGATGTCTTTTTCGTAATAGAACGGATGCCAGACAAAGTCGTAGCGGTTTTCCTGCGTGAAGCGTAACAACTTTTCTATCCGGTCCAGCGGGAAACGGTCATCATCATCCAGGTGCGTGATGAAATCACCGCTTGCCATCCCCAACGCATGGTTCATCGGTATGCTGCCTGCCACCATCCAGCGGAACATCGGGTCATCCGGATAACGGCCGCGCTCCGGCAGGTTGACGAATTTCACCCGCGGATCATCTAGCCGGGCAACCCGCTCTGCCGTGGCATCCTGGCAACAGTCGCCGACAATGACCAGCTCAATGTTGCGGTAGGTCTGCTGCAAAACGGACGGAATGGTTCTTTCGAGCAGCAGCTCACAGCGGTTGTACGTGGCAATGCAGACGCTGACCAGCGGATTGCCTGCGGTGAACACCTGTTGGTAGTCGGGCGATTTCCGGTCGACGATGTAATCGTCGAGGATACTGTCGTCCATGTCGATGCGGCACCGGATGGTATCCAGTTCCGTGTCGTACTTGTCGCGCAGGCTTTCCTTCAGCTTTGTGATGCGGCTTTTGTACCCGAACGTGAACATAGCATCCCGGTGGACAATCTGAGTGGCGGTATTCTACATTAGCGCCGGTAACCAGCGCATGATTTGCAAAGAGGCCGGGCGTGAAAAAGGGGATCTTGCTGTTTGGCAGCTCGGGGCATGCACGCGTTCTGGCCGATATCGTCAGTCTCGGCGAGACGTTCCACCTGGCCGGTGTGCTCGATGATTTCCTGCCACCAGGCACCGCTGTGCTAGGGTCACAGGTGGTCGGTAACAGCGACACGATCGCCGAAGCACTGCGCCTGACCGGTTGCGACCATGTGACAATGGCCGTGGGGCACAACTACCACCGCTTGCGGCTGGCACGCAAACTCGAAGCGCTGGCCGATTTCCGCTGGCAGGCACTGGTCCATCCGGCGGCTACCGTGGCTGCCAGCGCCGTGGTCGGCGACGGCACGGTCATCATGGCCGGTGCCGTGGTAGGTCCCGGCTGCCAGCTGGGCTCCCACTGCATCGTCAACACCGGCGCCACCGTTGATCATGATTGCCAGCTGTGGAGCGGGGCGAGCGTGGGTCCTGGCGCACACCTCGGCGG
>CALMIC010000232.1 GCA_937864065.1 uncultured Cellvibrionales bacterium
CCGAGATCCTGCAAAGTGACCTGATGCCGCTGGCGCTAGACATGGCTGCCTGGGGCAGTGATGAATCGCAACTGGGGTTCCTCGATGCGCCGCCGCCGGCACACTTGCAGCAGGCGCGTGATGCACTGCAGAAACAGGGCGCACTTGACCCTGCCATGCGTATCACAGCACACGGTCGCGCGATGGCTGCACTGCCGCTGCATCCGCGCTATGCGCACATGCTGCTGCGGGCGAAAGAACACGGTTATGGCGCGCTGGCCTGCGAGGTTGCAGCATTGCTTGAAGAGCGTGATCTGTTGCGCAATGAACGGGATGCGGATTTTTACTTGCGCTGGCAGGCACTGAAACATGGTGGTGCCGTTGACAGGGGAACGCGCGAACGCGTGAAACAGCAAGCCGGTCGCTTGCGGAAAGTGATTGGCGCAAACGGGAATGATGCCAGTCAGGACGACAGGCTAGGCCTGATGCTGGCATTGTGTTATCCCGAAAGAATTGCCAGGCGACGCGATGCGGGCGGTGAGCGCTGGCAGCTGGCTGGCGGTGCCGGCGCGGTTCTGCAGCACGGCGGCCGGTTGGCACAACAGGAATGGATTGCTGTAGCCGAACTGGATGCAGAGGGTCGCGATGTGCGCATATTTCTCGCCGCCGCTCTCGACCCGGCTGATTTACCCGTTTTCCTGCCAGAACAGTTTTTCAGTGGTGAGGAAGTGTTGTGGTCATCACAGGAAGAAGCGGTTATTGCGCGTGATGTCAAACGCTTCGGTGCCATTGTGTTCAGCGATAAACCCTTGCCCGCGCGCGGCGAAAAAGCGGTTGCCGAATTGTGCCGGGGCTTGCGTTCACTCGGCTGGCAGGCATTGCCGTTACCGGAAGTGGCGCGGCAATGGCTACAGCGCATCCGCTGGTGCAGCCGGCAGGCGGTGATCGACGGGTTACCGGATTACAGTGAAAAATCACTGCTTGCATCGCTGGAAGAATGGCTGGCTCCTTTTCTGGTTCAGGTCAGCCGGCGTAGCCAACTGGCGCAAGTGGACTGGCTCGCTGCACTGCAATCGCGAATCGATTACGTGCAGCTGCAACAGATCGACAGGCTTGCGCCGACACATCTCACGGTGCCGACAGGCTCCCGCATCGAGCTGGATTACACGGGTGAGCAACCGGTGCTTGCCGTGCGCCTGCAGGAAATGTTCGGCGCCAGCGAAACGCCGCGTATCGCCAATGGAAAAATACCGGTGTTGTTGCACTTGCTGTCGCCTGCCCGCCGCCCGTTGGCGGTGACACAGGATCTGGCGAGTTTCTGGCAGAACGCCTATCGTGAGGTTCGCAAGGACATGCGGGGCCAGTATCCGAAACATTACTGGCCGGAAAATCCGCTGGATGCCGAGCCGACACGGCGCACCAAGGCGGCAGATGACCGCATGCGAAAACGGGAAGGCTGACGTGCGGGTGCAATCGTTTGCGCCTGTCGTATCGCCACAGTCACGCGTGCTGGTGCTGGGTTCGATGCCGGGCGTTGCCTCACTCAATGCACAACAGTACTACGCCCATCCGCGCAATGCATTCTGGCCAGTCATGCAGGCTGTCGCCGGCATTGATCGCAGCGCGGATTACGCAGCAAGACTGCAGCAGTTGCGCGACAGCGGCATCGCGTTATGGGATGTGATCGGCTGCTGTGAGCGCCCGGGCAGCCTCGATAATGCCATCGTGCAGGATTCGGTGCGCTGCAATGATTTCAATACCCTGTTGCGGCAGTATCCCGGAATCCGTGCTATCGCTTTCAATGGCAAGTCCGTCGAACAGCTGTTCCGCCGCCATGCGTTACCTGGTATCGACGAAACATTGCTGCCAACGCATCGCCTGTGCCTGCTTTCAACCAGTCCTGCCAACGCGCGGCCTGACCTTGCGGAAAAAATCCGTGCATGGTCAGTGATCAGGGATTTGCTGCAGTAGTGGAGGGCAGGGAAAATTCAGCGCGGGCGCATCTCGTGCAAGTGCTGGCCGACCGCAAGCCAGGCGCCCAGCATGCCGAGGACGATGCCGATGAACAGCAGGCCAAGCGCGGTCAGCGCATCCATGCCCCGCAGTGCGAAATCCGAACCGTACAGCGCGACCAGTTCGGTCACTGGCCCGACCACGCTGTAATGGCCGGCCAGCACCAGTAGCACGGCGACCAGTCCGCCGGACAATCCGGACCAGAAGCCGCTGTAGAGGAATGGCCGCCGCACGAAGGCGTCTGTGGCGCCGACCAGTTTTGCCACCACAATTTCGGTGCGCCGGTTCTCGATGGCAAGACGGATGGTGTTGCCGGTTGCCAGTAATGCGCCGAGTCCCAGCAGTGCAGCCAGCACAATCGTGATCCGTTTGCCGAGCTGCATGAAGTGGAACAGTTTGCGCACCCATTCAATATCGGCCTGGACGTGCTCGACATCAGGTTGCTGCTGCCAGGATATCTGCAGGGCATGCACTGCGTCTGCGCTCATGTCATTTGCCAGGGCAACAGCGAGCACTGGCGGTAGCGGGTTTTCATCGAGCAGATCCAGCGTGCCGGACACACCGGAATTTTTTTCAAAATCTGCCAGTCCTTGTTCAGGCGTGATCAATGTGACGCTTTTTACGGATGCGTCCTGTTGCAGCAATGCCTGCAATTGCGCAATCCGGTCAGCTGGCGCGTCGCGCCGGATGAACACCGACAGCCGCGGCGCACAGTCCCAGCGCTGCCAGAGCTGTTGCAGGTTGTCGATCGCCATCGCAAACAGGGTCGGCAATGCCAGGGTGATACCGATGACCAGCGCAGTCAGCAAGTGTTGCAGGGGTGCGCGGCACTGCCTGTGGAAACTGTCGCGTGCCGATTCGCGGTGATGGCTGAACCACGCATCAAATACTTCGCGCCAGCTGATGGTCGTTGCAGTGGCGCCTCGTACCGGTTTCTCGTTGCGGGCTGTTTTATCGCTGTGGCTATTGCGCGTTGCCATGCAAGCCCCCGTTATCCGCGCTGCGCACCAGCCGGCCGCGCCGAAGGACCAGCTCCCTGTGACCGAACCGGTGTACCAGGTCGAGATCGTGTGTGGCAATCAGTACCGTGACACCGACCTGGCTGAAATCCTCGAACAACCGCATGATTTCTGCCGACAGTTCGGGATCAAGGTTGCCGGTTGGTTCGTCGGCCATCAGGATCGGCGGTTTGTTGACGACGGCACGTGCGATGCCGACGCGTTGCTGTTCTCCACCGGACAGTGCAATGGGAAAATATTTCTCGCGCTCCAGGAGGCCAACCTTGTCGAGTGCCGCGCGAACACGGCGGCCTATGTCGCGCTCGGGAAAACCGCAGATACGCAAGGGCAGCGCGACATTGTCGAACACGGTGCGATCAGCCAGCAACTGGTGATCCTGGAATACGACA
>CALMIC010000233.1 GCA_937864065.1 uncultured Cellvibrionales bacterium
CCGGTGACCACGATGCGGCCTTCGCAGGCCAGCAGCAGCGCACAGGCGTGGCTGAAGTCGGCGTTGATCGCCTGCTGCAGCCTGTCGACTGCCGCGCATTCAAGCCTGACGGTACGCAGACCCGAGGCGATGAAGTCGTGGGGAGCGGTTGGCGGTGTCATGCAGCAGTTTCATTCAGCTGGAGGCGCGCAAATGGTATAGTGACAGCCCCCAAAAGTCATGGCCAAACGAGAGCGCGAGCGTTATGAGCGGACACATTAACAGCTGGATCGAACAGGTGCTGACTGAAGCGCTGGCGGCTGAGCGGGTGCTGGTAGGCGGTGATGGTCGCCACTTTGAGATTACTGTGGTCAGCGCCCATTTCGAGGGGCAGCGCCCGGTAAAGAAGCAGCAGCTGGTCTATGCCGCGCTGAACGAGAAAATTGCCGATGGCACCATCCATGCCGTCATGATGCAAACGCTGACCCCGGCCGAGTGGCAGGCGCAGCAATAAGCCACCATTAGTGTGGCTCCCAATACCTGACAAGGTTTCCTGATGGACAAACTGATAATCACCGGCGGCAAACCGCTGTCTGGCGAGATCTACATTTCCGGTTCCAAGAATTCGGCATTACCGATTCTGGCAGCAACACTGTTGTGTGATGAGCCTGTTGTGCTGGGCAACTTGCCGCACCTACATGACATCACCACCATGATCGAGTTGCTTGGCTGCATGGGTGTCCGTGTCGTCGTTGACGAGAAAATGCGGGTGGAAGTCGATGCGGGTGCCATTGAAAGCTTTACCGCGCCCTATGAGCTGGTCAAGACCATGCGCGCGTCGATCCTCGTGCTCGGGCCGATGCTGGGACGCTTTGGCCGTGCGCAAGTGTCATTCCCCGGTGGTTGCGCGATCGGTTCGCGCCCCGTAGACCTGCACTTGCGCGGCATGGAGGCACTGGGTGCCCACATTGAAGTGGAAGGCGGCTACATCAATGCCACCAGCAATGGCAGGCTCAAGGGTGCCAAGATCCTGTTGGAAACGGTGACGGTTGGTGGCACGGAAAACATCCTGATGGCTGCTGTGCTCGCTGAGGGGCAGACCATCATCGAGAATGCAGCAAGAGAGCCGGAAATTGTCGATCTGGCCAATTGCCTGATTGCAATGGGTGCAGACATCAAGGGGCATGGCACCGATACGATCATCGTCAATGGTGTCGAGAAGTTGCATGGCTGCTCCTATGATGTGATGGCAGATCGCATCGAAACTGGCACATACCTCGCTGCCGCAGCGGCAACGCGTGGCCATGTCAAACTCAAAAATATCCAAGCCGATTCGCTGGATGCGGTGATCGCCAAGTTACGTGAGGCGGGCGCCGACATCACCATCGGTGACAACTTCATCGAGCTGGACATGCACGGCAAGCGCCCGAAAGCGGTCAGCGTGCGCACGGCGCCTTATCCGGCATTCCCGACCGACATGCAGGCACAAATCACTGCAATGAATGCCGTGGCGGAAGGTACCGGCACCATTACGGAAACAATTTTCGAGAACCGGCTGATCCAGGCGCATGAGATGAACCGCATGGGAGCCCGGATTACCGTCGATGGTAACCATGCGGTTGTTACAGGGGTCGAACGTTTGAAGGGTGCTCCGGTCATGGCGACAGACCTGCGCGCGTCGGCGAGCCTGGTCATCGCTGGCCTCGTGGCAGAAGGGCAGACGGTTATCGACCGTATCTACCACATAGATCGCGGTTATGAGTGTATTGAAGAAAAACTGATGCAGCTCGGTGCAGACATTCGCCGGGTACCGGACTGAAGCCATGAGCGAGATGATCACGCTGGCGCTGACCAAGGGGCGCGTGCTCAAGGATACCTTGCCATTGCTGGCAGAAGTAGGTATTGAGCCGCTGGAAGATCCGGCAGATAGCCGCAAACTGATCTTCCCGACGACACATGCCCAAGTGCAGTTTGTCGTATTGCGTGGCTCTGATGTGCCGACCTATGTCCAGTTCGGTACCGCTGACCTGGGCGTGTCGGGCAAGGATGTCATCCTTGAGCACGGCGGCGAGGGCTTCTATGAATTACTGGATCTGCAGATTGCCCGTTGCCGGCTGATGACGGCAGGCATGCAGGGTGTGCCGCTCAGGCAAGGTCGCATCCGTGTTGCGACCAAGTTCGTCAATATCGCGCGGCGTTATTACGCGGAGCAGGGGCGCCAGGTGGATGTGGTGAAGCTCTACGGGGCGATGGAACTCGCACCGATCATGGGGTTGGCTGACGAGATCGTCGACATCGTCGACACGGGTAACACCTTGCGTGCCAATGGACTCGAAGCCCGTGAGGTGATTGCGCCGGTCACATCGCGCCTGATCGTGAACAAGGCCGCCATGAAAACTAAACATGCGTTGCTGCAGCCTCTGGTAGAGGCATTGGGTCTGGCAGTACAGAAGCGTATGGCGGGTTCATGATGAATATCCGCCGACTGTATGCCGGTGATGCCTCGTTTGCCAGCCAGCTGGATGCACTGCTGGCCTGGGAGGCTGTTTCCGACCGTCAGGTTGCCCAGGCTGTTGATGAAATACTTGCTGCTGTGCGCAAGCAAGGTGATGCAGCGCTGGTCGAGTACACCAACCGATTTGATCGCCGTCATGTCAGCACTGTGGCAGAATTGGAAATCCTTCACCCGCAGTTACAGCAATCCCTGGCTGCCATCGCCAAGGACCAGCGGGAAGCGCTGGAAGTGGCGGCTGCGCGCATTCGCGTTTTCCATGAACGGCAGTGTGTCGAATCCTGGCAGTACACCGAAGCGGATGGCACTGTTCTGGGCCAGCGTGTCACACCTCTGGACCGTGTTGGCATTTATGTTCCCGGTGGCAAGGCCTCCTATCCTTCATCCGTGTTGATGAATGCGCTGCCGGCCAAGGTGGCCGGTGTGCATGAGATCATCATGGTGGTGCCGGCTCCTGCTGGTGAACTCAATGACATGGTGCTCGCTGCTGCGGCCATTGCCGGTGTTGACCGCGTGTTCACGATTGGCGGTGCTCAAGCGGTCGCTGCACTGGCCTTCGGTACTGCAGCCGTGCCGAAAGTTGACAAGATTGTCGGGCCGGGCAACATCTACGTCGCGACGGCCAAGCGTGCCGTGTTCGGTCAGGTCGGCTTGGATATGATTGCGGGGCCTTCCGAAATCCTGGTGGTCTGTGATGGCAAGACCGATCCGGACTGGATTGCGATGGACCTTTTCTCGCAGGCCGAGCATGACGAACAGGCTCAGGCGATCCTCGTGTCGCCCGACAGCGCCTTCCTGGATGCCGTCCATGCCAGCTGCGAGCGCCTGCTGCCTACACTGGAGCGTGCTGCCATCGTTCGTGAGGCGATGGAAAACCGGGCGGCATTCATCCTGGTCGACGACCTTGAACAGGCCGCTGATGTGTGCAACCGCATTGCGCCGGAACATCTCGAATTGTCCATTGACGAGCCGGAACGCTTTGCCGGCAAAGTCCGTCATGCAGGGGCGATTTTCATGGGGCGCCACACGCCGGAAGCGCTTGGCGATTACTGTGCTGGCCCGAACCATGTCTTGCCGACATCCGGCACAGCGCGTTTTTCCTCGCCGCTCGGTGTATACGATTTCCAGAAACGCACATCGTTGGTCAACGTTTCTGCAACTGGTGCAACGACACTGGGTAAAGTGGCCTCGGTGCTGGCTCGCGGCGAATCGTTGACGGCTCATGCACGTTCTGCGGAATACCGCATCCGCTAGGGGAATCATGATGAGCAGGTTCTGGAGTCCGCTGGTCCACTCGCTGGTGCCCTATGTGCCCGGCGAACAACCAAAGCTGGCCAATCTCGTCAAGCTGAACACCAACGAAAATCCTTACGGCCCGTCTCCGGCAGCGATTGCGGCGATGCAGGCCGCATTGGGTGATGACTTGCGCCTGTATCCGGATCCCGATGCTGATGTGCTGAAACAGGCAATCGCGCGCTACTACGCGGTCGACAAGTCGATGGTGTTTGTCGGCAACGGTTCTGACGAGGTGTTGGCCCATGTTTTCCACGGCTTGCTGCAACATGGGCAGCCGATCCTGTTTCCTGATATCACCTACAGCTTCTATCCGGTGTATTGTGGCCTGTATGGCGTGAAGTACCGGCAGATCCCGCTGGATGACAGTTTTTCGATCAACTTGTCGGATTACGGTTGCCGGAATGGCGGCATCATTTTCCCGAATCCGAATGCGCCAACCGGGGTGTTGACACCTGTCGCACACATCGAAGCGCTATTGCAGGAAAATACCGGTTCCGTGGTTGTCATTGACGAGGCGTATATTGATTTCGGTGGCGAGACCGCCGTGCCGTTGACGCAACAGTACCCGAACCTGCTGGTGATCCAGACGCTGTCGAAGTCGCGTTCGCTGGCGGGTTTGCGCGTCGGGCTGGCCATCGGTCACCCTGAACTCATCGAAGCGCTGGACCGGATCAAGAACAGCTTCAATTCCTACCCGCTAGGCCGCATGGCGATAGCCGGTGCTGCTGCGGCTTTCGACGATGTCGATTACTTCCGCCACACCACGTCCGCTGTGATCAACAGCCGGGTTACGTTGTGCAACGAACTGGCAGCATTGGGATTCGATGTGTTGCCGTCGGCTGCCAATTTTGTCTTTGCGCGGCATCCAGGACATGACGGTTCGACACTTACCCAGGCCTTGCGCGAACGGTCGGTGATCGTGCGCCACTTCAAGGCACCACGTATCGACCAGTTCCTGCGGATTACGGTGGGCTCACCGGAACAGAATGCGGCGCTGGTATCGGCGCTGCGGGCGATTCTGCAGCGCTAGGTTTGCGTTGCCAGAACGCAAAGGCCTGGTGCTGCCAGATAACGGCGTAGTGTTGTTGCAGGAATGGTTTCAGTCCGGGGATTTCCGTAATCGTGCCCGGCCCTGACGGGCGGGTGAAATCGGTCATCACGAGAAACAGTGCTGGCGGCTTGGTCGCCAGGCGCTGCAGGAAGTCCTGTTGCGCGTGTTGCACATAAGGCTGTTCCGTGTGGTGCAGGAACATGAAACTGCCAAGATACGGTGTCGCCAGTACTGCCTCGGCCTGCAGCAGGTAAAGCGTCGCCGGCCCGCCTTGCTCGATGATCTGGATTTTTTCTCCCGGCGGCAGGTTTTGCCGGATGAATTGCGCAACTTCCCCATCAAATTTCTGGTCGACACCAATGTCTGGCCAGCGCCTGATCTGGTCGCGGTAGCCGATCCAGGGGGCGTATTGGCTACCCAGTGCATAGATGAAGTAGCACAGTAGCGCACATGACAGCAGCTGGTTGCCCCAGCCTTGCCGGCGAAGCGGTGCCAGCAGGAGCGAAGTGCCCAATACGCTGAAGAAGGAATACGGGATCCAGTGGTAGTCCCAGAATTTGCCGGCAATGAGCGGGTACAGGTTGAAACACACTGCCAGTCCGGCAATGGCGAGGATCAGCGGTCGTTGTGTGGAAGGATTGTCGCTGTTGAACCACGCATGCAGCAGGCCAATGGCAACAGAATACGGCCAGATCCACAGGAAATAGCGCCACCAGAACACAGTGCTCTGCCAGCGTTCGGTCGGAGTGGTGATCTGGTGGGCGCCATTGAACGACTGGTAGAGCGGCAGGTAGTGCAACGTCATGTCGATGAAGGCAGCCAGTCCGCCACGCCACCACAGCCAGAGCAGTCCCGCTGCAAAAACAGCAGTGCCGCCGATCCCACAGCAGCCAATGATTTGCCAGGCGGATCTTCCTTCCTTCGACTGCGAATAGAGCAAGCCCAGCACGACAGGCAGGCCGATGATGGCATGTGGTTTTATCGAGACAACGGCACCGAAACAGGCGCCTATCAATAGCGCGCGTGTATTGCTGCGCCATGGCGACTGTAGCGAAATCAGCAGCGACAGAGTTATCGGTAATACCAGTACATAATCGCGCTGCAGGGAATTGGCCGGGCCGTAGTGCAGGTACATCAGGCCGGTGCTGAGTGTGCCAACCCACGCAAGCCAGTGGTCAAAACGGTTGAGTATGCGCCAGGTGACCAGCAGCAGGGCCGCCAGATAGAGCAGGTCTGCCTGGCGGAAACCGCTGGAGGTATAGCCGAACAGCTGGCCTATCGCACTATGGAAAAGCACTGTGCCGAACCAGCTCGTTTCCAGCACATCACGATATGGCGCAAACCCGTGTTCATTGACCAGGTAGGCCATGTAATGCAGGAAATGCCCTTCGCGCATCATGGGCCATTGCAGCGACAGGTAGGCATACAAGCACAGCAGCCCTGCCAATGCTGCAACCACAATTGCCAGAAGCGCCCGCATGGCCAACGGGCGGGGAATAGGGGTCAAGGGCTCGTTCATGGCGCCGACTCTAGCAGCAGCCATTGCAGGGGGAAAGCGCACTGGCGACTGCTGTCGAGGCGGCCGTCAGTGCGGCTGCTATCAATAGCCTTCCAGGGTGGCGAAACGGTTGTAGTGGAAGCGCGCGCTGCCGAGCAGGGCGGCCGACACTCGCGCACGTTTCAGGAACAGGCCGATATCCAGTTCATCGGTCACACCGATACCGCCATGCATTTGCGTGGCTTCGTTGCTGACCAGTTCATAGGTGTCGCTAATCTTGGCCTTGGCAGCGCTGATCAGCTGTGGCGCATTGGCGGCATCCTTTTCCAGGGCGTCCAATGCCAGCATCAGGATCGACTTGCACATCTCGATTTCAGTATACATGTGAGCAGCACGGTGTTGCAGCGCCTGGAACGTGCCAATCAATACGCCGAACTGCTTGCGCTCCTTCAGGTATTGCACGGTGCGCTCGAAGATCTCCTGCATGCCGCCGAACATTTCTGCGGCAAGGCAGGCGCGGCCGCGATCCAGTGCCTTGTCCAGCGCAGCAAAGCCATTGTGCAGCTCCCCGAGTAGGCGGGAGGCCGGGATACAGGCATTCTCCAATACAAGATGTACATAGCTGCGTGAATCGACCAGCGAGACAGGGTAAATGCGGACACCCGGGGTGCTCGCATCCAGCAGGAACAGGCTGATGCCCTGCTGTTCGCCGGGCTGGCCGGCCGTGCGTGCGGCAACCACGAACAGGTCGGCGCCAGTGCCATCAATCACGCGTGTCTTGCTGCCATTGAGGATGAAGGTGCTTCCTTCCGCTATTGCCGCGCAGGCAATGCCGGACGGGTCATGGTGGAAGCCTTCATCCACCGCCAGGGCGAGTCGTTTCTCGCCGCTGACGACTTGTGGCAACAGGGTGGTCTTCTGTTCTTCAGATCCGGCGAAGAGAACAGTTGAGCCGGCGAGTACCACGGATGACAACAACGGCGAAGCCACCAGCGAGCGGCCGAATTCCTCGAAACAGCCGGCGAGTCCCATGCAGCCGAAATCGAAACCGCCACAGCTTTCCGGGTAGATCATGCCGGACCAGCCCAGTTCGATCATGGCATTCCATACGTCGGCAGAAAAGCCGTCAGCTGGCTTGCTGTCACGCAGGCTGCGGAAAGCCTCGATCGGCGACTGGCTTTGGGCAAAGTCGCGCGCGGTGTCTTTCAGTGAGCGTTGTTCTTCGTTAAATGCGAGAGCCATGTGATGCTTACCTCAGCTCAACACGCCGGGCAGGCCCAGCGCACGTTTGGCGATGATATTCAGCTGGATTTCCGACGTGCCACCCGCGATGGTGTGGGTCTTGGCACCCATCCATTCCAGGGTGGTGTTCAGCTCGACTTCGCTGAAATGGCTGTGGTCGCGCCAGCCAAGACCCTGCTCGCCCATGATTTTCAGCAGCAATTCATACTTGCGCTTTTCTTCTTCAGTACCGCAGTACTTGAAGATCAGTGCAGTGTTCATGTTGCCGGCACCATTGGTGAACTCGTCGATCATGCGCTGTTGCGTCACGTCGAAAGCGAGTTTTTGCACATCGTGGCGGGCAATGGCATCGCGCAGCACCGGGTCACTGATGCGGCCTGCGCTATCCTTGCCGAGGTAATGCGCTGCGGCTTCGCGCGGCTCGACATTGCTGCCGGTCTCGTTGCCGAGGTCGGACATCATGTTGCGCTCAAACTCCAGCACACGCTTGGCGACCGTCCAGCCTTCGTTGATCTTGCCGAGTGCGTTTTTCTTCGGCACACGGACATTATCGAAAAATGTTTGGCAGAAATGGCGCTCGCCGGTAATCAGTTCGATCGGCTTGGCCTCGACGCCGGGTGACGCCATATCGAACAGCAGAAAGGTAATGCCATCGCGCTTGGGAGCGTCGGGATTGGTGCGTACCAGACAGTAGATCCAGTCGGACTCATCGGCATAGGAAGTCCAGATCTTGGAACCGTTGATGATGAAATCGTCACCATCTTCCACGGCGCGTGTTTGCAGGCCGGCCAGGTCGGAGCCGGCGCCCGGCTCGGAGTAACCCTGGCACCAGCGGATTTCACCGCGGGCGATTTTCGGAAGGTGTTCGCGTTTCTGTTCCTCGGTGCCGAACTCGAGTATCGCCGGACCGGCCATCCAGATGCCGAGGTTTACCTGCGGCGGCCTGCAACCGAGTTTGCGCATCTCCGACTTGAAGATCCGAGTCTGTTCCGCATCAAAACCTGCGCCGCCATACTCCACTGGCCAGTCAGGTACGCAATAGCCTTTATCGACGCAGCGCTCGAACCACAGCTTGGCATCGGCGCTCGGGAATTTGATGTGGCGACCGCCCCACACCTGCTCTTCCTGCTTGGCAGGCGTCCGCATGGAGACGGGACAGTTGGCTTCCAGCCACGCGCGAATTTCCTGACGAAAGGCTTTGTAATCCACGAAAGGACTCCCTCGGCAAAGAATGGAAAATTGTATTCTTATCTATGTGGGCATGTATGCCGCAAAAATCTAGAAAACCCCACCTAGGCTGCAGGGATTCTACTGGCGGTAACCTGCCATGGCGAAGTGGCAATTACCTATGGCGGTCGCTCGCTGGCTTGCTAACAAAAAAAGCCACTGGAGTCAGCGGCTTTTGATGGGGGACGAGGCTCAATTGTGGCTGGATGCCTGTCCTTCCTCCAGCTTGTGGATTTCATCCTTGACCTCGGCGATTTCTTTCTTGATCGACTCGATCTCCGCCTTGGTCTTGTGTCTGACCACCTTGCCCTTCTTCAGTGCTGCCGCCTTGAGTTCGGCGAAGGATTTTTCCAGGCATTCCCGGTAGAAACTGGGATCCGGCATGATGTCCCTGTCACCGAGGATGGTGATCGTCACGGTGCCACAGTAGCTGAACACCAGGTGGAACAAGCCGACACCGGGCGTCAGCAGGCCTATGCCGTGGTATTGCACCAGTTTGGCACCAGAGCAATACAGCGGGAACGGTGGGCCTGGCACGTTGGAAATCGTGGTGCTGATCGCCAGCGGCAGGTGCTCGGTCAGCTTGTTGTCGATATAGAAGTTGACCAGACTCTTGGTGAGGCGGGGCGAGAATACGCCGGCGACCTTGAGGGTGTCGACCAGCGGGGTCTGCTCGCCGAATTCCTTCGCCTCGTCAGTGCTCTTGTGGATGGCGTGCAGGCGCTCGATCGGGTCGGCGACATCGGTGTGGATGCTGGCAAACATCGAGCCCAGCTGGTTGTTCTCGCCGGTTTCACCGCGGCGGGTGCGCATGTTGAGCGGGATGGCGGCACTGAGCGACTGCAGCGGCAATTCACCGTGGTGGTCGAGGTAGTGGCGAATGCCGCCGGCGATGACGCACATGGCCACGTCATTGACCTTGGAATCAGTGGCGTTCTTGATGGCCTTGAGTTCCTCGAGGTCGAACATCGCGGCTTCAAACACGCGATACGGCCCCACCGGCTGGTTGAAACGGGTCTTTGGTGCACGAACATCGGGCATCGGGATGCGGCCGCGCGCCACGTCGATCAGGTTCTTGCTGACATCGAAACCGGTGCGGTAGATGCCGCGCACCAGGTCGACACTATTGCGCACGGTGTTGATGGTGCCGCGCGTCAGCATGTTGAGGGCACTGGGCTGGTGTTCACCCAGGTAGGATTCCTCGGCTTCTTCCCAGGAAGCCTGGTTCGGCTCAAGGTCGTGCAGGGCGCTCATGAAAGACGCGCCGCCGGCACCGTCCACCAGCGAGTGGTGCATCTTGGTGTAGACGGCAAAGCAGTTCTTCGGCAGGTGCGGGATGTTGTCGAGGCCTTCGATGATGTAGGCCTCCCACAGTGGGCGTGACATGTCCAGCGGGCGGGCGTGGATGCGGGCAATGAGGATGCACAGCTGGCGCCAGTCGCCCGGCTTTGGCAGTGCGATATGGCGCAAGTGGAATTCCACGTCGAAGTTGTCGTCCTTGATCCAGTAGGGACGGTCATAGCCGCCCGGTACTTGCACGAGACGGGTGCGGAACAGCGGCAGCTTCTTCAGCTTGCGTTCGAAACTGGCAATCACTTCCTTGAAACGCACCCTGCCGTCCGGGGCAGTTGACTGGTCGTAGATACCCAAGCCGCCGATGTGTTGCGGGGTGTTGGGGTGTTCGAGGTTGATGAATGCTGAATCGAGAACGCCTAACTGCTTCATTGGTTGTATCCGTCTGTCCGTGAAAACGAAAAGGTATTATCAGATAAATGTCGTAGATTGGCCAGCGCCTTTCGCTGGCGCTTACAATCCGGGTGACCCCATTCTAGATGAAGTCGCATGAAGCGTTCGTTACGAGCTTTGCTGTGGTGGCCGGCTGGCCTGTTGGCCGCGGTGCTGCTGCTGGAAGGAGCCCTGCAGCTGGCGGCGCTGGTGGCCAAGGACCAGGTCAGGCAGGTGCAGGCCCGCTGGCTTACCAGCCACACCCGCATCCTCGCCATGGGCGACTCCAATACCTACGGCTTTTATCTGGAGGCCGGGGAGGCCTGGCCTGCCCAGCTCGAGCGCCAGTGGAACAGCGTCCATGCCGACAGTCCGGTAGAAGTGCTGAACCTGGGCTATCCCGGCACCAATTCCTTCCGGGTGCGGGAATCGCTGCCCGGGCTGCTGGACACACTGTCACCTGATGTCGTGTTGCTGATGGTGGGCTTCAATGACTTCTGGACGCCGGTGGAACAGGTGGCCGCCCGCGGCAAGGCCGGGAGCCTGGCCGGCTGGGTCAGGGAACACAGTCGTTTGTACCGTCTCTACCGCATCTGGTCGCGCAGCCGCGTGCAGCAGGCAGACCTCGCCTTTGGCGCCTCTCGCGATCCGCTGGCGCCGGTCGATGTGGCCAATCCGGCACAACACCAGGTGAGCATTGGCGAGGAGGCCTTTTACTTGGGCACTAAGCAGGGCGAACCTGCGCGCAACCGCAACGCGCTGGCTGATAACCTCGCTGCCATGGTGACGATGGCCCAGGCTCGCGATGCAAAAGTGCTGTTGTTCACCTATCCGTCCAACTGGGGTTTCTATCCCGGCGCTAACAAGTGGCTTAAAGTGGCTGCGCAACAGAATGCCGTGCCGCTGGTGGATGTCACGCCATTATTCATTGCGCGTTGCAGTGATGGTCCGCCTTCCTGTCCGGCGCTGCTGTTCCATGACGGGCATGCGACGGCCGAGGGTAACCGCCTGGTGGCGGAAGCGGCAGGCAACGCCCTGCAGTTCCTGGTGTTGCGCAAGGATTAGCGCTTCCCGCCCCTTAATTTGTCCTGCAGCAGTGCCTCCTGCACCAGTTCACGCAACAGTGCTTCAACGCGCGGCATTGCCGCACGCACGACGTCTTCAACCAGCCTTTCCCGTTCGTTTGGTGATGCGGTGGTGTCGCGCTGGCGTGAGGCGGCCACTTTTGCCGCTGCCTGGCGGATGGCATCGAGCGGGTCTGCGGTCAATGCTGCGGTGGGTTCTGGCGGGGGCGCAGCTGGCGCCGTGTCGGCAGCGATGGTCGACAGCACAGGGATTTGGCTGGCCGAATCTTCTGCTGCCTGTAGTGTAGGTATCACAGCGTCGATGCCGTGTTCTTCCGGCAGCAAAAGCGGGATCTTGCCGGCTTTCACCAGCAATTCGAGGTCGTCGCTGCCATTGGCGTCCTCGCCGAGCAAGCTGCGGATCGATTCCAGTTCGCCGAGCAACGCGGCACGGCGGTCTTGTTGCCGGATGCTCATGCGCGTTTGCCCATGTCGACAGTATCCAGTTCATAACCGCGTTCGCGGTAGAAACGATAGCGCTCACGGCTTTGCGCAAGCTGTTGCGAGTCTTGCGTGACAATTTCTGCCACGCGCTCGAAACGACTGAAGAAACCGGGAATGCTGTTGCCGAGGTTGATCAGCAGGTCGTGGTGCTGCGGGCTGTCTTCGCCCCAGCCGATGTGCACTGGCGTCAGCTTGCCGGCAGGCAAGAGTTCGTGCGGCACAAAGCTGTCGGCGCGGAAATCCCACAGCAGGCGGTCGAGTTGCTGGGCCACGGAGTGGCTCGCCGTGTTGACCAGTAATCGGTTGCCGAGCCTGCTGGCCTTTTCGGCCAGCTGGCAGGCAAATATCAGCCGTTTCGCTTCGTCGGCATGTGGCAGCAGGTAGAAACTGACCCTTGTCATCGCCAGTGCTTCAGCTGTGCGCGTAGGATTGCAGGAAACGCACGAGCAGTGGGACGGGGCGGCCCGTGGCGCCCTTGTTGGCACCGCTGTTCCAGGCGGTGCCGGCGATGTCGAGGTGTGCCCACGGGTATTTTTCAGCAAAGCGCGCCAGGAAGCAGGCGGCTGTCACCGAACCGGCATTGCGGCCGCCGACGTTGGCAATGTCGGCATACGGGCTTTTCAGCTGCTGCTGGTATTCCTCCCACAACGGCATGCGCCAGGCTTTGTCTTCTGCCTGCAGGCCGGCATCGAACAGTTGCTCACCCAGTTCGTCGCGGTTGCTGTACAGGCCGGAAGCGTGGTTACCCAGCGCGATGACACAGGCGCCGGTCAATGTGGCGATGTCGATCACGGCGGCCGGTTCGTAGCGTTCGGCATAAGTGAGCGCATCGCACAGCACCAGGCGGCCTTCAGCGTCGGTGTTGATCACCTCGATCGTCTTGCCGCTCATGCTGGTGACGATGTCGCCGGGCTTGGTGGCGCGACCGTTCGGCATGTTCTCCGCACAGGCGAGCATGCCGATCACATTCAGCGGCAATTGCAGGTCGACTATCGCCTGCATGACACCGAGTACACTGGCAGCGCCGCACATGTCGAATTTCATTTCTTCCATGCCGGCGCCGGGCTTGATGCAGATACCACCGGTATCGAACGTGATGCCCTTGCCGACCAGTACGACCGGCTTGGCATTTTTGGCGCCGCCCTTGTAATCGAGGATCACGAGTTTTGCCGGCTCGTCACTGCCGGCTGAGACGGACAGCAAGGAACCCATCTTCAGTTCGCGCATCTGTTTTTCTTCCAGCACTTTTACCGACAGGTTTTTCTTCCCGCGGGCCAGTTGCTGTGCCTGCGAGGCAAGGTAGGTCGGAGTGCAAACATTGCCGGGCAGGTTGCCGAGTTCGCGGGCCAGTGCCATGCCGCCTGCGACGGCGCGTCCGCTGGCCAGGCCGTGGTCAATGGCTTTCTGCTGTTTCTTGTCACTGGTGTGCCAGGTCAGCTTCTGCAGGGCCGCCGGTTTCTTGTCTTTTTTCAGGGTGTCGAAACGGTAGCAACTGTTGGCCAGCTGGCGCGCAGCGAGCTCGGCGCACCAGGCGTGGTCGCGCCCCTGCACGCCGATCTCGTCGACCAGCAGCGCGGCATCTTTCGCTTTCACCTTGTGCAGGTGGTCGGCGATGGTGTTGAGCAGGCTGAGGTACTGCGTGCGGGTCAGGGGCTTGCCATCGCCGGCACCGACCAGCAGCAGCCGCTCGGCGGCAATGTTGCCGGCATGTGGCAGCAACAAGCTGTCGCCGGGCTTGCCGGCGATGTCACCGCGTTTCTGCAGGGTTGTGACCAGTTTGCCGAGCTCGCCGGCGGCATGGGCAGACATCTTCTTGCCGCTGAAAACGGGGAGCACCAGGCAGGCGGTCCGGCAGGTGAGGGCATTAATGGTTTGGCTGCTGATCGTCAGCATAGGGTCTCCACGGTGGTGGCGGGTTCAGGGGTCAGGCAAAGGCTGGTATAGTCTACGCCCTGCCCGATAGCCTTCAACCGTTGACTGCCTGCCGCGATGCCTTTCCTTGCCCATCCCATTCTCTCCCGGTATCTGGCGCGCGAAATCCTGCAGACCACACTGGCGGTGACCCTGGTGCTGTTGCTGATTTTCCTCTCCGGGCGTTTTGCCAAATACCTGGTCGATGCCGCCACCGGCAAGATCTCTGCCGATATCATCCTGGCCCTGTTGTTCTACCGTGCCCCGAATATCCTCGAACGCATCCTGCCGCTGGGCCTGTTCCTCGGTATCCTGCTGGTTTACGGGCGCCTGTATGTCGAGAACGAGATCACCGCCTTGCAGGTGGCAGGCATCAGCGCGCCACAACTGTTCCGTGCCAGCGGGCTGGCCATTGTGCCGGTGGCGATCCTAACCGCGCTGCTGACCTTCTATGTCAGCCCTGCCGGCTTCCAGCGCGTCGAACAGATGCTCAATCGCGAGAAGAAGCGCAGCGAGCTGGAACTGGTCGAGGCCGGCAAGTTCCTGCAGCTGCGCTCCGGGGGCGGCGCCATCTACACCGGCGATATCGGCGAAGGACGCCGGATGATGAACGATGTGTTTGTCGCGCGCCAGCACATGGACGGCCAGTGGACGATCCTGCGTGCGGAAAGCGGCTTCCAGAGCTATGACGAGCAACATGACCAGCGTTACCTGACGCTGTCGCATGGCACCCGCTACAAGCTGGTGCCTGGGCAGGCCACCAGCGAGCGCATGGCATTCGACAGCCTGCAGCAGCGAGTCATGCCGTCAGAGACCTTTGACCCGCGCAAGCTGAAGGAAGATACCCTCTCCACCGCGTTCCTGTGGGCGGAAGCCCATAAGAACAATTATATGGCGACCTTGCAGTGGCGGGTCTCGCTGGTCGTGCTGGTACCGCTGGTGGCGATGCTGGCGGTAGCCATGAGCCGCACAACGCCGCGGCAGGGCCGCTATATCAAGCTGCTGCCCGCCATGCTGCTCTACTTCGCCTACATGACCGCGCTGGATGTCTTGCGCCACAAGATCGGTGGCAGTGAATGGCCGGTCATGCCGGGCATGCTGGTAGCCCATGCCCTGTTCCTCGGTGTGGCACTGCTGTTCCTCTATGGCGACCGCCTTGCCAGTTGGAGGCGCAGCCGATGAAGACGCTTAATCGCCATGTGGCCGTCCATGTGTTGTCGGCAGTGTTGCTGGTGCTGGCAGTGTTGCTGGGGTTGTTTGCTGTGGCGCTGTTTGCCGATGAGCTCGGTGATGCGCCGGACAATTTCAGCATGGCCAGCCTGCTGGCCTACATTGCCTTGCAGCTGCCGGGGCTGCTGGTCGCCAATACCGGCTTTGCCATGCTGATCGGTTGCCTGCTCGGGTTGGGTGTGCTGGCCAGCCAGAGCGAGCTGACCGTCATGCGGGCCAGTGGCGTGCCGGTGTTGCGCATTGTATGGCAGGTCTTGCGTCCGATGCTGTTGCTGATACTGGTGACGTCCTTGCTGGGTGAGTATCTCGTGCCGCGTATCGAACGTTATGCCAGCCGCCTGCGTGTCGAGACGGCAGAAGTCGAACAGCCCTTCAGCCTTATCGATCGTGACCAGGGCATGTGGATGCGGCAGGGTAATGATTTCCTGCACTTCAACCATGTCACCCCGCAGGGCGAGATTTTCGGCTTTGCGCGACTCGCTTTTGATGGCCAGCGCCAGCTGCAGTATGCCCAGTACGCTTCACGTGCCGAACACAAGCCGGGAGATAAGCCGGGTTGGGTGTTGCAGAATGTGAGGATCACCCGCTTCCGTGCCGACGCGGTGACAACAGAAGCGACACCGGACGAATTGTTCTGGTCCAGCGAGCTGGATCCCGGCTTGCTCAATGTTGTCGTGGCCGAGCCTGAGAGCATGAGCCTGCGCGAGTTGCACTATTACATGGGTTACCTGGAGCAGCAGGGTCAGGACAGCAGCAACTTCGAGCTGGTGTTCTGGCAGAAGGCCCTGCAACCGCTGGCGATGGTCGGCCTGGTGCTGGTGGCAATCTCGTTCATTTTCGGCCCGTTGCGCGACACGACGATGGGCTACCGGCTGTTCACGGGTGTAATGGTAGGTATTGTGTTCCGATTCAGCCAGGACCTGCTAGGCCCGACCAGCCTGGTCTACGGCTTCCAACCCTTGCTGGCCGTGCTGGCGCCGATAGCGGCCTGCTGGCTGGTGGGCTTTTTGTTGCTGGTGCGCACTCGTTAAGTGCGACGTTACTGGCGTTTCTCGTGCACGGTCACACGGGTGCCTGACAGCTTGTCATGCCAGGTGCAGTGGCCCGGTAGCAGGCACCACAAGAATCCCAGCCCGACACAGCCCATCGAAATCACCCCCGCCAGCAGCCGGACAAGGCAGTGTTTCAGCGTCAGGGGCGAGCCATCGGCAGTCTCCAGCTGCAGGCGCCAGGCCTGCATCCCCAGGGTCTGCCGGTTGCGCAGCCAGAAGGTGCAGTAGAAGCCGGTGATCACAGCCAGCATGCCGGCAAACACCAGCGGGTTGCCACCCGCTGTGGGGGATTGCTCCACATGGCTGCTGCCCAACAGCAGGTTCTCCAGGCCAAGAGCGGCGTAGCCGAACAACATCAGCAGGCCGAACAACAGGAAACTGTCGTAGACGAGGGCGGCGAGACGGCGCCAGAGCGGGGCATTGGGCAGCATGGGATATCCGGGGAGGTGTCCGTTTGGCTGGCGGCAGTATAATGATCGATCGCCTTCCGAGCAGCAGGCCATGAAAACGATCCAGATCCGCGGTGCCCGCACCCATAACCTGAAAAACATCAATCTCGACATCCCGCGTGACAAGCTGGTGGTGTTCACTGGCCTGTCCGGTTCCGGCAAGTCGTCCCTGGCGTTCGATACCCTGTATGCCGAGGGCCAGCGCCGCTACGTCGAGTCATTGTCTACCTACGCCAGGCAATTCCTGTCGATGATGGAAAAGCCCGATGTGGACCATATCGAGGGCCTGTCGCCGGCCATCTCGATCGAGCAGAAATCGACCTCGCACAACCCGCGCTCGACGGTTGGCACCATCACCGAGATCTACGATTACCTGCGCCTGCTCTTTGCACGTGCGGGCGAGCCGCGCTGCCCGGACCATGGCAAGCCGCTGGCTGCGCAGACCGTGAGCCAGATGGTCGACACCGTGCTGGCGATGCCGGTGAACACGAAGTTGATGCTGCTCGCGCCGGTCATCCGCGACCGCAAGGGCGAGCACGCGCACGTGCTCGACAAACTGAAGAGCCAGGGCTTTGTGCGTGCGCGCATCGACGGGCTTGTCTGTGACTTGGATGAGGCGCCGAAACTGGCCAAGAACAGCAAGCACACAATCGAAGTTGTCGTTGATCGCTTCAGCGTGCGACCTGATATCCAGTTGCGGCTCGCCGAATCGTTTGAAACCGCGCTGAAGTTGTCCGAGGGCCTGGCGGTGGTGGCGCACCTCGATGATGCGAAGCAGCCGGAGCAGCTGTTCTCTGCCAAGTTTGCCTGCCCGGTATGCGACTACAGCATCAACGAACTCGAACCGCGCATGTTCTCGTTCAACAACCCGGCCGGTGCTTGTCCGGGCTGCGATGGCCTGGGCGTGAAACAGTATTTCGATCCGGACCGCATCGTGCAGTTTCCGGAAGCTTCGATCAGTGAAGGTGCGATCCGCGGCTGGGACCGCCGGAATTTCTATTACTACCAGATGCTGGCTTCGCTGGCTGACCACTACGGCTTTGATGTCGATACGCCCTGGCAGAAACTGAAGAAGGCCTACCGCGAAGTACTGCTGTATGGTTCCGGCGACGACGACATCCTGTTCCAGTACACGAACGATCGCGGCGACATCTACCAGCGCCAGCATCCGTTCGAGGGCATCGTCAACAACATGGAGCGCCGCTACCGGGAGACGGAATCGAACAGCGTGCGCGAGGAGCTCGCCAAGTACATCAGCAACCAGCCTTGCCCGGATTGTGGCGGCACGCGTTTGCGGCGCGAGTCGCGCCATGTGTATGTCGATAACCGCACACTGGCCGAGTTGACGGAATTGCCTGTCGGCGAAGGTTTCCGCTATTTTTCCTCGCTCAGCCTGCCGGGCAGGCAGGGGCAGATCGCCGAGAAAATACTCAAGGAAATCCAGGAGCGCCTGCGTTTTCTCGTCGATGTTGGTCTGAACTACCTGACACTGAATCGCAGCGCTGAAACCCTGTCCGGTGGCGAGGCGCAGCGCATCCGCCTGGCGTCGCAGATTGGCGCCGGCCTGGTTGGCGTCATGTACATCCTTGATGAACCCTCCATCGGGCTGCACCAGCGCGACAACGAGCGACTGTTGTCTACACTCACGCGCTTGCGCGACCTCGGCAACACGGTGATTGTCGTCGAGCACGACGAGGATGCCATCAGGGCTGCCGACTTTATCGTCGATATCGGCCCCGGCGCCGGTGTGCACGGCGGCCAGATCGTGGCGAGCGGGCAATTGCCTGATATCGTCAATAACCCGCAGTCACTGACCGGGGATTACCTGTCTGGCAAGAAAGGTATCGCTGTCCCGAAAAAACGCCTGCTGCTGAACCCGGCCAGAATGCTCGTGCTGGAAGGGGCGAGTGGCAACAACCTGCAGGACGTGACACTGGAAATTCCGCTCGGCCTGTTTACCTGCGTCACCGGCGTGTCAGGTTCGGGCAAGTCGACGCTGGTCAACCATACGCTGTTCCCGATCCTCGCAGAAAGGCTGAACGGCGCATCGACACTGAAGCCCGAGCCGTTCGCGGATATTCGCGGTCTGGAACACATCGACAAGTGCATCGATATCGACCAGAGCCCGATTGGCCGCACGCCGCGCTCGAATCCCGCCACCTACACCGGCATGTTCACCGCCATCCGCGACCTGTTTGCCGGCACCCAGGAGGCGCGTTCGCGCGGTTACCAGCCGGGCCGCTTCAGTTTCAACGTCAAGGGCGGGCGCTGCGAGGCATGTGAAGGCGACGGGGTGACGAAAGTCGAAATGCACTTCCTGCCGGACGTCTACGTGCCGTGCGATGTGTGTCACGGCAAGCGCTACAACCGCGAGACGCTGGAGGTGCTCTACAAGGGCAAGAATATCTGCGACGTGCTCGAGATGACGGTCGAGGAGGCGTTCGAATTCTTCCGGCCCGTGCCGGCGATCGCCAACAAATTGCAGACCCTGCTGGATGTCGGCCTCTCCTATATCCGCCTCGGGCAGAACGCCACCACCCTGTCCGGCGGCGAGGCACAGCGCGTCAAGCTGGCCAAGGAGCTCTCGAAGCGGAGCACCGGCCAGACCATCTATATCCTGGACGAGCCTACCACCGGCCTGCATTTCCACGATATTGCCCAGTTGTTGACTGTGCTGATGCGCCTGCGCGACCAGGGCAACACCGTGGTTGTCATCGAGCACAACCTGGATGTCATCAAGACGGCCGACTGGATTGTCGATCTCGGGCCGGAAGGGGGCTCGGGCGGCGGCCGTATCCTCGCTACCGGCACGCCGGAAGACGTCGCGCGTGAGCCGCACTCACACACCGGCCGCTTCCTGAAGCCCCTGTTATAATGGCTCCCTTGTCCTGTTCCGTGAGAAAGCCATGACCGAGCGCAAGGCCAGCATCCAGCGCGACACGCTGGAAACCCAGATCAGCGTCGCCATCAACCTCGATGGCAGCGGCTGCAGCCGTTTCGACACGCCAGTCCCGTTCCTCGACCACATGCTGGACCAGATTGCCCGCCATGGCCTGATTGATATCGACATCACGGCGAAAGGGGATATGGAGATTGATGCCCACCACACGGTGGAGGATATCGGCATTACCCTTGGCCAGGCGTTTGACAAGGCCGTGGGCGACAAGAAAGGTATCCGTCGCTATGGCCATGCCTATGTGCCACTGGATGAAGCCTTGTCGCGCGTGGTTATCGATTTTTCCGGCCGCCCGGGCCTGGAGATGCATGTCGACTTCGTGCGTGGCCGTGTCGGTGATTTCGATGTTGACCTCTTTTACGAGTTCTTCCAGGGCTTCGTCAATCACGCAAAGGTGACGCTGCATATCGATAACTTGCGCGGCCGCAATGCGCACCACCAGGCTGAAACCGTGTTCAAGGCTTTTGGTCGTGCGCTGCGCATGGCGCTGGAGCCGGATCCGCGCATGGCCGGCCAGATGCCGTCTACCAAAGGCACGCTGTGACCGCCTGATGAGTACGGTTGCAGTCATTGATTACGGTATGGGCAACCTGCATTCGGTGGCGAAAGCCCTCGAGCATGTCGCCCCTGGCGCCAGCGTAGTGGTTACCAGTGACCCGGCGATCATTCATGCGGCAGACCGTGTGGTGTTCCCCGGCGTCGGCGCCATCCGCGATTGCATGGCCGAAATCCGCCGCCTGGGTGTGGATGTGCTGGTGCGCGAGGCAGTGCGGCAAAAACCCGTGCTCGCTATCTGTGTGGGCATGCAGGCACTGATGACGCACAGCGAGGAAAATGACGGCGTCGATTGCATCAACCTGTTGCCCGGCCAGGTCCGGTATTTTGGCCGCGACTTGCGGGATGCTGCTGGCGAACGCCTGAAAGTGCCGCATATGGGCTGGAATGAGGTTGCGCAAGCCATTCGCCATCCGTTGTGGCAAGGCATTGCCCAGAACGAGCGTTTCTATTTTGTGCACAGTTACTATGTTACTGCCGAGCGGCGAGACACTGTCGCAGCGACCTGCCACTATGGCGTGACATTCGATGCGGTGCTGGCGGACAGGAACCTGTTTGCCGTGCAGTTTCATCCGGAAAAAAGTCATACGGCCGGCCTGCAATTGCTGAAAAATTTCATGAACTGGAACGGGAGCTGTTAACCGTGCTGATTATTCCTGCCATCGACCTGAAAGACGGCCAGTGTGTGCGCCTCAAGCAGGGACGCATGGATGACTCGACCGTGTTTGGTTCCGACCCTGTTGCCATGGCGCAGCGTTGGGTGGATGCGGGTGCTCGTCGCCTGCATCTCGTCGATCTCAATGGTGCCTTTGCCGGCCAGCCGGTCAATGGCGAGGCGGTCAAGGCCATCGCAAGGGCGTACCCTCAGCTGCCGATACAGATTGGCGGCGGCATCCGCACCCCGGAGATTATCGAGGCCTACCTGTCGGCCGGTGTCAGCTTTGTCATCATTGGCACCAAGGCTGTGAAAGAGCCGGAATTTGTTAGCGCGATGTGCCGGCAATTTCCCGGCAAGATCATTGTCGGTATTGATGCGCAGGACGGGCTGGTCGCCACCGATGGCTGGGCGGAAGTCAGCAGCATCAGGGCAGTAGATCTGGCCAGGCGATTTGCGAGTGATGGCGTGTCGTCGATTGTTTATACCGATATTGCGCGCGACGGAATGATGCAGGGTGTCAACGTCGAGGCAACGGTTGCACTGGCAGAAGCCTGCGGGATACCGGTCATCGCGTCTGGCGGTGTGACCAATATGGATGATATCCGTGCGCTGAAGGCGGCCGCTGCGCGCGGTATCCTGGGCGCCATTTCCGGGCGCGCGATTTATGAGGGCACGCTGGACCTCGCTGAAGCCCAGCAGTACTGTAACCAGTAAATACAGTCGCCGACCCGTCCGCACACGAGGTGTTAATGGTTGCGCATCGATCCCTGCTGAATCGCACCCTGCGTCGCTTGCGGCAGGCGTGGTCAGACCTCAACACTACGCTGCGCGGTGATGATCGCTGTCGTTTTGAACCAGAACTCTCTGATCAGGATGTCGAGCAACTGCGCCAGTTGATCCGCAATTGTCTCAATGCTCCTGGCGGTGAGTTTGCCGCGCGTGCCCAGGCTGCCCATATCGGCCATGCCTACATGACCTTGAATCAACAGGGCCGCATCCGTTTCCTGCGCCTGTTGGCAACGGATTTCGATGCCGATTCCAGTGCTATCCAGCAGGCGATTGATGCCTATAATCGTGCTGGTGCTGGCGACAATCTGCCCAAGTTGCGCCACAAGTTGCGTAAGGCTCTGGTGGCGCCGCGGATCGAGCTGTTGACGCTGTTCAATGCCCTGCCTGAGGGCATCAAGTTCCTGGTCGACATGCGCGGCGAACTGCTTGATATGGGTGCCGATAAGGATCCTGAGCTGGGTGAGGTCGAGCGCGACCTGAAGCATTTGCTGGCCAGTTGGTTTGATATCGGTTTCCTGCAATTGCAGCAGCTGACTTGGAATTCGCCTGCTGCTTTGCTCGAAAAACTCATCGAATACGAAGCAGTGCATGAGATCACCAGCTGGGCAGACCTGAAGAACCGGTTGGCACCGGATCGACGGCTTTTTGCCTTCATGCATCCTAATATGGCAGACGAGCCGCTGATTTTTGTGCAGGTTGCCTTGTGTGACGGATTGGCTGACAACGTGCAGGCATTGCTGGATACGCATGCGCGCGCCTTCGATGTCGAACGTGCCAATACGGCTATTTTCTATTCAATCTCAAACGCGCAGCGTGGTTTGTCAGGCATCAGTTTCGGCAACTACCTGATCAAGCGTGTCGTCGCGAACCTCAAGCGTGAGTTGCCGCAGCTGGACCAGTTTGCCACCTTGTCGCCTATTCCGGGTTTCATGGGGTGGCTGTCCAAACAGATGCAAAACGGTGATACCCCATTGCTGCATGCAGTCGAGCGCTCTGCCATCAATTCGCTGGCTGCTGAGCTGGGTGTTGAGGGTAATCTGGGCGGTTTGCTGGGCTTGTCTGCCTGGCACCAGAATGAGAAAGTCACTCAGGTATTACAGCCGGTATTGTTGCGGCTATGTGCAGAATACCTGGGCGGATTGCAGGCCGGGAAACTGCGCGCCAGGGATCCTGTGGCACATTTCCACCTCAGCAATGGCGCAACACTGCAGCAACTGAACTGGATGGCGGACGTATCGCCGAAGGGCATTCGCCAGTCATGCGGGATGATGGTCAATTACCTGTATGATCCTTTGACAATCGACATGAACAGCGAGAACTATGTACAGACTGGCATTATTGCCATGTCATCCGCTATTCGCGACCTGCGCAAGGAAAAGCCTCTGAAACAGGCAAGGCTTACCGGTTGATTTGCTTCAGCCCAGATGCTGGTTGACGACTTTCAGCACGTGCTTGAAACATTTGGGGTTGCCGCAGACGACGTTACCGGTTTCCAGGTAACGGTTGCCGCCCTCGAAATCGCTGACCAGCCCGCCGGCTTCCTGGATTAGCAACAGCCCGGCAGCCATGTCCCATGGCTGCAAACCCATCTCCCAGAATGCATCAAAGCGGCCAGCAGCTACATAAGCCAGATCCAGGGCAGCCGAACCTGCACGGCGGATGCCGGCGACTTCCGGTGCTAGCTCGCCCAGGGTCGACAGGTAGCCGGTAAGCTGATCGGCCTGGTGGCCGCGGAAAGGTATGCCTGTGCCAAGCAGTGCGCCATCAAGGTGTGTGCGTGCGGAAACGCGTATGCGACGGCCGTTGAGTTGTGCGCCGCGACCCCTGCTGGCAGTGAACTCCTCTCGTGTCACCGGGTTATACACCACCGCATGCTCGAGCTTTCCCTGGTGCTGGCAGGCAATGGAGACAGCGTAGTGCGGAATGCCCCGGATGAAATTGGTAGTGCCATCCAGCGGGTCGATGATCCAGCAATACTCGCTATCGATGTTTTTTGCGCCACTTTCTTCCGCCAGGAACCCGTGGTCAGGGTAGGTTTTCTGCAGCAACTTCAGGATGATGTCTTCCGCAGACCTGTCGACTTCAGTGACATAATCGTTGCTGCTTTTTTCAGATACGGCGAGGATGTCGAGGCGATCAGAGGCGCGCACGATATATTCGCCAGCCTGGCGCGCAGCGCGCAGGGCGATATTCAGCATTGGCTGCATGTCGGGGTCACAGGCGTCAGTTGCGGGGTTAACATTGTAGCGATACGGCAGCAACCGGTAAACGAGATGCTATGGCCGGCGCTATAAATCAGGCACAATAACACCCCTGCTTTTTGCCCCGGCATTGGTGAGTAGCATATGGCTGTTGCAAGTGAAGTCCCGGCAATCGTACTGGATGGCAGGCGGATTGCTGAAGAAACCGAAGCGGATATACGCCGCCGCGTTGAAAGCCTGAAATCCCGTTCCGGTGGTGCAACCCCTATCCTGGCCACCATCCTGGTAGGAGATGATCCTTCATCCGCTACCTATGTCCGTATGAAAGGCAATGCCTGCCGTCGTGTAGGCATGGACTCCCTGGCCATCGAAATGCCCCAGGACACGACAACCGGGCAGTTGCTGGCCAGGATCCACGAACTTAACAGCAATCCGGATGTGCATGGGATCCTGCTGCAGCACCCCGTCCCCTCGCAGATAGACGAACGCGCCTGTTTTGATGCCATTGCCCTGGAGAAGGACGTGGACGGGGTGACTTGCCTGGGCTATGGCAGGATGGCCATGGGAGAAAGCGCCTATGGTTCGGCTACGCCGGCCGGGATCATGCGTCTGTTGCAGGCCTACAGTATCCCGCTGGAAGGCAAACATGCGGTTGTACTGGGCCGCAGCCCGATCCTGGGCAAGCCAATGGCTGCCATGTTGCTCAACGCCAATTGCACGGTGACGGTTTGTCATTCGAGAACCCGGCATCTGCAGGAATTTGTCGGCCAGGCGGATATTGTGATTGGTGCGGTCGGGCGTCCTGAGTTTATCCCGGGCCATTGGATCAAGGATGGTGCGGTGGTGGTGGATGCCGGTTATCACGAGGGTGGCGTTGGGGATATCGAACTGGCCTCTGTGATCAGCAGGGCAAGTGCCTACACGCCGGTGCCGGGCGGTGTTGGCCCTATGACGATCAACACATTGATTTTACAGACCCTTTTGGCTGGAGAGGCCAAATGGGGTTCGGCCTGAGCAATGACAGTCTTGCGGCGTATCCATCTGTGGTTGCATGACCTGTTTTTCAGGAACCGCATCCGGGTGAAGCCAGGAAATACCTTGTGCATCGCCTATGCAGAGCGGCTGCGCATGAAAAAGGTCGATATGCATATCAAAGGCAATGGCAATAGTGTAACTATCGGCAGGGGTAGCATGGTGGCCTGTTGCAAGATCAGGGTCGATGGTACTGACCAGGCGCTCAGGATTGGTGAAGATTGCCTCTACCATGCCGGCAAAATCTACCTGCGCTATAACAAGGGCCAGCATATATATATAGGTGACAAGACCACGATTGAGGATGCTTACCTGTTGACCGATGAAGATGCAAGCATCGAAATCGGGCGTGATTGCATGTTTTCCAAGCTGGTCCACCTCAGGGCAGGGGATGGCCACTCTGTGCTTGATGCCAACACCGGGGAGCGAATCAACCGCTCACGGGATATCCGTCTGGGTGATCGGGTGTGGGTCGGGCGGGGTGTCTGCCTGCTCAAAGGGGCAGAAGTGGCCAGTGACAGTATTGTCGGCGCCTATGCAGTAGTGACGCGCAAGTTCCCTGAAGCCGGATGCGCAATTGCCGGAAACCCGGCACAGGTGGTCAGGCGGGGGCTCAAATGGGACCGTCAGATGTTGTAGTCGTGTCAAAAGGCAAAAATGTCGTTGACACGCGGCTTGCTCGCCATTAGTATTGCGCCTCCTTTTTGCCGACCCCAGCCAGATGCGACGGGTAAAAAGCAAAAAATGGCAATAAGTGATTGATTATCCGGAGTTTCTGGTAATGCAGAACCAAAGAATTCGAATCCGCCTGAAGGCATTTGATCATCGCCTGATCGATACCTCCACGCAGGAAATCGTCGAAACGGCCAAAAGAACAGGCGCCCAAGTGCGTGGTCCAATACCGTTGCCGACGCGTAAAGAGCGATTCACTGTGCTGATTTCGCCGCATGCCAACAAGGATGCGCGTGACCAGTACGAAATCCGTACGCACAAGCGTATGTTAGACATTGTGGAGCCGACTGATAAAACGGTTGATGCCCTGATGAAGCTGGATTTGGCGGCAGGCGTTGAGGTTCAGATAAGCCTCGGTTAAGCGCGCCGCAAGCTCTCGCCCTGGTTGGGTGAGAGTTGGTCGTAAGACCACTGAAAAGACCGCATGCTTCTATTGGCATGCTCCCTGGTGTAACGCCTGCAAGGGTAGGCGGCCATAGCGGGTAAACAGCCCC
>CALMIC010000234.1 GCA_937864065.1 uncultured Cellvibrionales bacterium
CTACGCGCTCGACGAGAGCGAAAAGCAGGGCATCCTCGACCGCATCGCCGCCGAAAACAAGCGCGGCAAGCCCAATGTGCAGCGCTTCAAGGGCCTCGGTGAAATGAACCCGATGCAGTTGCGCGAAACCGTCATGAACCCGGACACGCGCCGGCTGGTGCAGCTGACCATTGATGCCGTCGACAACACCGATGAGCTGATGGATATGTTGCTGGCCAAAAAGCGCGCCAGTGACCGCAAGGACTGGCTGGAGAGCAAGGGCAACCTGGCGGACGTGAATGTATAAGGCGGGACGGCAATGAGTAGCGAACTGAATTTCTTTGGCGATATCGAACAGCGCCCGCTCGCGCACTTCACCGAGCAGGCGTACCTGAACTATTCCATGTACGTCATCCTCGACCGTGCACTGCCGCACATCGGCGATGGCCTGAAGCCGGTGCAGCGCCGCATTGTCTACGCGATGAGCGAACTCGGGCTGAAGGCGGGCGCGAAGTACAAGAAATCGGCGCGCACCGTGGGTGACGTGATCGGCAAGTTCCACCCGCACGGCGACAGCGCCGCCTACGAGGCGATGGTACTGATGGCGCAGCCGTTCTCGTTCCGCTACCCGCTGGTGGACGGCCAGGGCAACTGGGGTTCACCGGATGACCCGAAATCGTTTGCGGCGATGCGCTACACCGAATCGAAGCTGACGGCGTTTGCGGACACGATGCTTGCCGAACTCGAGCAGGGCACGGTGGACTGGGTGCCGAACTTTGACGGCACGCTCGAAGAACCCTCGGTGCTGCCGGCGCGCGTCCCGACACTGCTGCTGAACGGCACCACCGGCATTGCGGTAGGCATGGCGACCGACATCCCACCGCACAATTTGCGCGAAGTGGTCGCCGCTGCGGTGCACCTGCTCGACAATCCCGGAGCCAGTATTGCTGAACTGTGCGAACACCTGCCGGGCCCGGACTTCCCGACCGAAGCCGAGATCATCACGCCGCTGCACGAGTTGATGGCGATGTACGCGACCGGCCGCGGCACGCTGAAGATGCGCGCGGTGTGGAAGAAAGAGGATGGCGATATCGTCATCACTGCATTGCCGCACCAGGTGTCCGGCAACAAGATCATGGAGCAGATCGCGCAGCAGATGCAGGCGAAGAAGCTGCCAATGGTCGAGGACCTGCGCGACGAATCTGACCACGAGAACCCGACTCGCATCGTCATTATCCCGCGCTCGAACCGCATCGACGTCGATGCACTGATGAACCACCTGTTTGCCACCACCGATCTCGAGAAGAACTACCGCGTCAACATGAACGTGATCGGGCTCGACGGCCGTCCCGCAGTGAAAAACCTGCAGCAGGTGCTGGCGGAGTGGCTGGTATTTCGCCAGGACACACTGCGGCGCCGCCTGCAGTTCCGCCTCGACAAGGTCGAGCAGCGCCTGCACTTGCTGGAAGGCTTGCTGATCGCCTTCCTCAATCTTGATGAAGTGATCCATATCATCCGCACGGAAGACGAGCCGAAAGCTGTGCTGATGGCACGCTTTGGCCTTACCGAGGCGCAGACCGATTACATCCTCGACACGAAATTGCGCCAGTTGGCGCGCCTCGAGGAAATGAAGATCCGCGGCGAGCAGGATGCGCTGGCCAAGGAGCGTGCAGAGTTGCAGGCCTTGCTGGAGTCACCGCGCAAGCTGAAGAACCTGTTGCGCAAGGAGTTGCAGGAAGTGGCCCTGCAGCATGGCGACGCACGCCGCTCGCCGCTGGTGCAGCGCGCCGAGGCCCAGGCATTCTCGGAAGCGGATCTGCTCAGCGTGGATCCGGTGACGGTCGTGCTGTCGGAAAAGGGCTGGATCCGCCAGGCCAAGGGTCACGAGATCGACCCGGCGTCGCTCAGCTACAAGTCGGGCGATGGCTTCCTGCAGGCGGTGCGCGGGCGCAGCAACCAGCCGGTGCTGCTGCTCGATTCCACCGGCCGCAGTTATTCGCTCGCGGCGCATACGCTACCGTCGGCGCGCGGCCAAGGCGAGCCGCTGACGGGCAAGTTGTCGCCGCCGCCCGGTGCCACGTTCGTCTCGATGCTGATGGGCAATGACGAGGAGCGCGTGCTGCTCGCCAGTGATGCCGGTTACGGCTTCGTCGCGAAGCTCGCTGACTTGCAGAGCAAGAACCGCACCGGCAAGGCGTTACTCACGCTGCCGGAGAAATCGCATGTTTTGCCGCCATGCCCGGTGCGAGATGTGGCCAATGACCTGCTGGCCGCCATCAGCAATGAAGGTCGCCTGCTGGTGTTCCCGCTCAGTGAGCTGCCGGAAATGGCGAAGGGCAAAGGCAACAAGATCATGAATATTCCTACATCGCGACTGGAAAGCCGCGAGGAGTTCCTGCAGTTTGTCGCCGTGGTCGGCAAGGGCCAGCAGCTCGTCGTGCATGCTGGCAAACGCCATACGGTGTTGAAAGGCAGTGATTTCGACGAGTACCGCGGTGAGCGCGGCCGCCGTGGCAACAAGCTGCCGCGCGGCTTCCAGAATGTCGACCGCATTGAAGTGACGGATCGCTGAGCGAGCACAGGAGCTGCCCATGGGCACATGCCAGATCGTCTACAACAGCATCATGCTGGCGATGGACAAACAGGAAGTGATTGACGGTTTTGCCCGGCTGTTCAAGCTGTCGCCTGACAAAGCGTCGGCTATCCTGGCGCGGCCGAAGACGGTGTTGCGCAGCAACCTCGATGCGGCAACGGCGGAAATCTATCGCGAGAAGCTGGTGGCCATCGGCCTCGATGTCGATGTGGTGGATACCTCGCTGGTGAAGCCGGTGCCTGCGCGCGCCATTGACGTGGTCAGGGCAACGGATGTGCCGGTCGCACAACCGCTCGCCCTGGCGCCGCTGCCGGAAGTGGCTGCTGATGCGGGTGAGCCGGTGCGGTTGCATGGCAACCGAGACCTGCCGTTCGACTTCGCCGGCAGTGGTGGCGAGTATTGCCGCATCTGGCTCGTGAATGTGTTGCTGACCTTGCTGACGCTCGGTGTCTATTCCGCCTGGGCGAAAGTGCGCACCCAGCAGTATTTCTACGGCAATACCAGCATCGACGGTGCTTCGTTCCGCTATCTCGCCACGCCGGCGCAGATCCTGAAAGGTCGGGCGATTGGGCTGATATTGCTGCTGTTGTATTTCGGTTTGCAGCAGTTCTCGCTGCAGGCGGGGCTGGTTGCCCTGGCGGCGCTCGTGATCGCCACCCCGGCGCTGCTGGTGCTCGGCATGAACGCGAGGCTGGGTTTCACGGCCTGGCGCAATGTGCGTTTCGGCTTCGAACGCGATTTTGCCGGCGCCTACAAGCTGCTGGCGTTGCCGCTGCTGTTGTTGGCGGCTGTTGCTGCGCTGGGGCGCCTCGTAGAGCAGGGTGGCGAGCCCGGTTCGGGTATCAGTACAGGGGTCGGTATTGCCATGCTGCTGTTTGTGCTGTTGCTGCCGTACTGGATTTTTGCCGCCACACGGTTCCTCGTGGAGCACGCGCGCTATGGCAACGCTTTCTTCGCTTTCGCCGCACGGCCGCTGCAGTACTACCTGCTGTTCTATGTGAAAGCGCCGCTGGTGTTCATCGGTGGCATGGTGCTGTTTTTCGTCGGCATTGCGCTGACAGGCAGCGATGAGGTGCGTGCGGCCTTCGATGCCTGGAAGCAGTTCTCGCTGGAAGGGGGGCTCGCCGGCCTGCCCGATGGCCTGCTGAGCTACCTGTTGCCGCTGGTCTTCGGGGCGCTGTTCGTCGTCGGCTACCTGGTGGCGATTGCCTACCTGCAGGCCAGCCAGTTCAACCTGCGCTACCACGGCATGTCACTGGGCAAGAGCGTGCTGTCCTGCAACGTCGAAGCCGGGCGCCTGTTGTGGCTGTGGCTGAGCAACACGCTCGGTATCGTGCTGACCGCTGGCCTGTTTATCCCGTGGGCGAAGGTGCGCATGGTGCGCTATCGCCTGTCGTGCCTGACGCTGCATGCCAGCTACGACCTGGATGACATCGTCAGTGAGGCGCGCCGTGTCGATGCGGTCGGGCAGGAAGTCAGCGACCTGTTCGATATCGACATCGCCCTGTAGCGCTTGCCGGTGCAGCGGCGATGAGGATCGAAGGCCAGTGGTTTGATGGCCGGCGCGCGGCGGGGCAGTCCTGCAGCCTGTGGCTAGGGCAGGGCCGCGCACGGCTGGAGCCGCCCCTGTGTGCTGGCTGTGCGCTGGCGGACCTGGCAGTGTCCGCACCGCTGGGCAATACGCCGCGCTATGTCACGTTCCCCGACGGCAGCCTGTTCGAGACAGCCGACAGTGCGGCGCTGGATGCCATGCTGGCCATGCAGGCCGGAGGCGCGCCGGCACAGGATCGCTTGCAGCAGCAGGTGCACCTGCTTGAGTCGCGCTGGCCGGTTGCCCTGCTGTGCCTGGCGTTGCTCGCCGCGAGCCTGTGGTTGTTCACCGTGCGCGGCATGCCGTTGCTGGCAGAGACTGTCGCGCTGCGGCTGCCACCAGCTGTGTCGAACTATATCGGGCGCGACAGCCTTGCCATGCTGGACCGGCTGGTGCTGCAGCCTAGCCGCTTGCCGGCCGAACGCCAGCAGCAGTTGCAGGCGCTGTTTGGCGGCTTGTTGCCGCCAGCGGATGCAGGGTTCACATTCCGGCTGGAATGCCGCAGCGGTGGCAAGGCCGGGGCCAATGCCTTTGCGCTGCCCGATGCCACCATCGTGGTGACCGATGAGCTGGTCGCGCTCGCGCAGTCCGACCAGGAGATTGCCGTTGTGTTGTTGCATGAGATCGGTCATGTGCAGCACCGGCACCTGCTGCGCCTGTTGTTGCAACAGGCAGGTGTGGCGGCGATGCTGGCCGCCGTCACCGGCGACATCACCGGTGCCAGTGAATTCGTGCTGGCCATGCCGGGCTTGCTGGCGCAGGCGCAGTACTCGCAGGCAATGGAGCTGGAGGCGGACCGCTATGCCAGTGAACGGCTCGGTCAGCACGGCCTGCCGGCAGCAGCCTTCGGGGCAATCCTGCAGCGTCTTGAGGCCAGTCGGCCGGGGGGCAGGGAATGGCGTTACCTGTCCAGCCACCCGCAAACCGCTGAACGCATCCGCGCTTTCGGGCTGCCCGGCGAGGATTCCTGAACGGCCATGGCCGACCCGGCGGTTTTTGGGCCGGGGCAGAAGCTCTTTCCTGAACGCTGTTCAGCAATGTCAGCGCAAGCGCTTACAGGTAAACCGAAGCTGTCTGTGTTGCTGTGCGCTGGGTTACAGTCGCCAGACAAGAACGACTCTCGAAACCACCAGGGCTGACATCATGAAACCCGTGTTCCTCCGCGCTGTGGTGACAGCTGCGGTGCTGGCGACTGTGTCGCTCGGCGCCGCTGCCGCCACGCTCGACGACAACCTCAAGGCCATGCAGGCGACCAACGCTGAAGCCGGCGCTGCGCAAAAGAACATCGCCAGCCTGCAGGCGCAGACGCAGGCCATGGTCGAGGAGTACAAGCGCCTCACGGCCACGGTCGATTACCAGGACGAATACTCTCAGGAAATCCGCGATCGCCTGGCCGCGCAGGACAAGGAACTGGCCAGCCTGCGCCAGCAGGTCGCCAGCCGCCAGGTCACGCAACAGCGCATCGTGCCGTTGATGCGCAGCATGGCGGATGCGCTGGAGCAGTTTGTCGCGCTCGACCTGCCATTCCACCAGGAAGAGCGCCTCGCGCGCGTCATCAAGGTCAAGCAGCAACTCGCCAGTACGTCACTGCCGCTGCAGGACAAGTACCGCGTGCTACTGGAAGCGTTCCAGCAGGAGCTTGAGTTCAGTCGCGGCATCGAGGCCTGGCGCGGCGAGCTGAAGCTGGGTGAAGAAAGCCTGACCGTGGAATACCTGCGCCTCGGACGAACGGCGTTCTACTTCCAGTCCATGGATGGCGCGCGCAGCGGCTACTGGGACCGCAGCTACAAGCAGTGGGTGGAGTTGCCGCGCGACTATGCGGAAGACATCAAGCACGGCCTGCGCATCGCGCGCAACCAGCAGGCGCCGCAGTTGCTGCTGCTGCCGATGAAGCGCTGAGGTGACGACGATGAAATATGTGATTGCTATCCTGTTGTCATTCTCTGTTGCGTTGCCAGCCCTGGCGCAGACGGCTGCGCAACCGGTCAACGATCTCGACCAGCTGCTGGCCAAGGTGCGTGCCGAACACGAGAAGGAGCGCGCACTGAACCGCCAGCGCGAGGCGGAATTCCTCCAGGCGCGCGACCAGCAGCGTGCACTGCTGGAGCAGGCCCGGGCGGCCTATAACGCCGCACAGGCGCAGAACAATCCTGCCCGGCTGCAACTGGAAGCCAATGAAGCGGAGATCGCGAAACTGCGCAAGGAATTGCAGCAGAGCGTGGCGGAAATGGGCGATGTCTACAGCATCTATCGCCAGTTTGCGGGCGATTTCGCTGCGGTGCTGAACGATTCGCAGGTCGGGGCGCAATTGCCGGAACGCGCAGCGGAACTGCAGCGGCTCACCAGCGCTGAGGCGCTGCCGACCATCGAGGATATGGAGCAGCTGTGGTACCTGGTGCAGCAGGAGATGACGGAGTCGGGCAAGGTGGCGCCGTACAGCGGCAAGGTCATCGCTGCCAGTGGCGAATCGCGTGAGGCGCAGGTGTTGCGCGTCGGTACGTTTGGCGCGTTCAGCAACGGTGAGTTCCTGCGTTTCGTGCCGGAAACCAGTGAGTTTGTCGCGCCGGCGAAACAGCCGGAGAAGCGTTTCCTGCGTGCCGCCGAGGCTTTTGCCGGCAGCGAGGGCGAGATTGCCGCCGTGCCGGTAGACCCGACGCGCGGCAGCCTGCTTGGCATGATGGAGCGCACGCCGGACCTGCGCGAGCGCATCGACCAGGGTGGCATGGTCGGTTACCTGACGATAGCGGTCGGCATCGTCGGCCTGCTGGTCACGCTGTACCGCGTGCTGTTCCTGCTGTTGCTGCGCAGCAGTGTGCTGAAACAGATTGCCAACAGCGACCAGCCATCGGCGAAAAACCCGCTCGGTCGCATCATGCTCAGTGTGAAGGGTGCGCATGCAGATGACGAGGAAACCATCCAGTACAAGCTGGACGAGGCGATCCTGAAAGAAATCCCGCAGATGGAATTCGGCCACAACATCATCAAGCTGTTCG